>NZ_JBEPYQ010000083.1:0-32014 GCF_041641335.1 Cohnella sp.
GCCTCCGGAGGCATGCCGGAATCCCTGGTCGCTTACGTGACTTCTCCCGTAACGGGCTGGACGACGGTCAGCGTCGTGCCGGTCAAGGAGCTGATGCGCGACAGCCACAAAGTCAGGAGCTCCATGACGCTCGTCATCGTCGGTTTTGTCGGCCTGGCGATGCTCCTGAACGTATTTACGGCTTTCCGGGTGACCCACCCGCTGCGGAAGCTGAGCCGTCTGATGAGGAAGGTCGAGCAGGGCGAACTGCAGGTGGCTTTTCCGGTCACCGGACAGGACGAAGTGGGGCGGCTCGGCGGCTCGTTCAACACGATGGTGTCGAAGCTCAGCGAGCTCGGATATTTGCTGTACGAGACGGAGATCCGCGAGAAGGACGCGCAGATCGCCGCGCTGCAGAGCAAGATCAACCCCCATTTTCTATACAATACGCTGGGTACGATCAGCATGAACGCCGAATTGGAAGGGAATCGGGATATCGTGACGATGGCCAACAATTTAAGCCGCATGCTTCGCTACAGCCTAAGCAGCCGGCAGGACATCGTGACGCTGAAGGACGAGTTGAAGCATGTCAAAGGCTATATGGCGATTCAGATGATCCGCTACGGCGAGCGCATTCGATTCCTCGAGGAGATCGAAGAGCGGGCGCTGGACTGCGTCGTCATCCCGCTGATCGTCCAGCCGATCGTGGAGAATGCGATCAATCACGGCTTGGATCGGGGCGTAGGTTCGGGACTGATCCGGCTGACCGGTTCGGAAAAAGCGGGCGTGCTGACGCTGGCGATCGAGGACGACGGAATCGGCATGACGAACGACGAACTGGAGCGGATCAGGAGCCGGCTTCGGCAGTCCAAGGATCTCGGCGGCAAATCCGGGAACGGGTTGCTGAACGTGCATCGCCGCATTCTGCTTCATTACGGGGAGCCGTACGGCTTGACGTTCGAGAGCATGCCCTATCAGGGACTGAAGGTGACGATGACGCTGCCGGCGGTTCGTTGAGCGGGCTCATGAACGGTTCTTATTTCGCAGAAATTCCGAGGAGGAACGGCCCATGCCCAAAATATTAATCGTGGACGACGAAGCCATCTACCGCAAAGGCTTGCGCGCGATGATTTCTTCCGAGGATTCGAACTGGGAAATCGTCGGCGACGCCAAGGACGGCTACGAGGCGATGGAGATGATCGGCGAGCTGAAGCCGGACGTCGTGCTGACGGATATTCGTATGCCCCGCATGGACGGCATTCAGCTTCAGAAGTTCGCGCGCGAGCGGTTCCCCGATCTGCGCTGCATCGTCATTAGCGGTTACGAGGACTTCTCGTACGTACGGCAGTCGCTTCGCCATGGAGCTAAGGACTATTTGATGAAGCCGGTCGAGAGGGAGGAGCTGTCCAGGGTGCTGGACAAGGTGAAGGACGAGATCCGCGAAGCGACAAGCAAGGCGAACCGGTCAGAAGCCGGGGGAGGAGAAGACGTGCTGCGCCGACAAGCGAGCGATCACCTTGCCGCCGGACTGCTAAGGGGAAGTATGAACGACGCGGATCTGGACGGAGTAAGACGGCTGGGCATCGGGCTGAGCGAGCCGTGTTTCGCCTGCATGGTCGTCAAGATGGACAAGGAGTCGGTCGGCCCGGAGCGCTACGGGCGCACGGATCCTTCGCTCTTCCAGCTCTATATCCGGCAGTTCGTGCAGGAGATCGTCGGCAGTCGGCTGGGCGGCTTCTCCTTCGTCTTCTCCGATTCGGAGGTCGTCGCCCTGGCCAACGTGCCGGACCGGGTCGCCTCCCGGGAACAGCTGATCGATACGGCGCACTCGATCTGCCGGCAGATCCGGTCGCTGTCCAACCTGACGGTTACGATCGGGCTCGGCAGCACGATGGAAGGCGCGGAGTCGATTCCGCGATCGTACAGGGAAGCGGAGATCGCCTTGCTGTACCGGCTTGTCGTCGGAGGCGACAAGGTGATCGATTACGAAGATGCGGCTGCGGATTCCCGGCCGAAGGCAGGGGCGGGAAAATGGTCCTGGGAAGCGGTGGAGGAAGCCGTCAACGAGGGGAGAGTTTCCGAAATCGACGGCAAGGTGGAAGAGGCGATCGAGGGCCTGTGCCGCTGGGCGCAGGCGCCGGAAACCGTGCATCAGCAAATCTGCAAGCTTGTGCTCCACTACTACGAAATGACCGAGGAATCCGGCGCGACGATGGGATGGATGGGGGACAAGGACATTCGCGCCCAGTTGGTCGAGATCTGCTCGATCTCGTCCAGCGACGAGTTGATCGAGGTCTGCCGAAGGCTGTTCGGCCGGCTCGCCGCCGCCATCGCATCGGGCAGCCGCTCCTCGGAACGCGATCCGGTCCATCAGGCGCTCCGCTATCTGGAGCATCATTACCGCGAACCGATTACGCTCAAGGATGTTGCTGAGCAAGCGCACTTGCATCCGGCGTATTTCAGCGCGATGTTGAAAAACAGAACGGGCAAATCTTTCGTCGAGCATCTGTCCGCCCTGAGGGTGGAGGAGGCCAAGAAGAGATTGGCGCTTACGGACGATAAAATCACGATCGTCGCCGAAATGACCGGATTCGCCAACATCCGGCACTTCAACCGCGTCTTCCGGAGCGAGACGGGGCTGACGCCCAAGGACTATCGCAGCGCGATCCGCGGTCGAAGCGGGCAAGATGCCTGAGTCCGGGGGCGAGGTCGGGGGAAGGTTGGATTGCGGCCGAGTCGGATAGAAATCGGACAGGGGCAAGTTGCCAACCGCGGCCTCCTCAAGGCATAATGGACGTTAAGAGGTGAGGCGAGTGCTGCGGATTATGGCCGTCACGGACGACGGGCGATGGCGGGAGGATGTTCCTCTGGAGGAGCTGACGGGCCAGGACGTCGCCTGGTTCTGGGTCGACTTCGATTGTCCAAAGCCGGAGGAGACCGGGCTGCTGGACCATTATTTTAATTTTCATCCTCTTGCGATCGAGGATTGCCTCCATCTGCTTCAACGGCCGAAGGTGGACCATTACGAGGAAACGCACTTCCTCGTTCTGCATGCGCTGCATCCGGAAACTTTGAAGGCGGAGGAAATTGACGTTTTTCTCGGACCCCGGGGAATCGTCACGTTACATTTGGCGCCTTCGCAGGAAGTCGAGGAGGCATGGAGGTGGATGGCCGATCCGGTCATTCGCCACGGGAAGGACCACAACTACGTCGCCTATCTGTTGATGGACAAGCTTGTCGACAACTATTTCCCGACGCTGTATCGAATCGAGGATCAATTGAACGACATCGAGGACCAGGGCGAGAACAAGGTCGACCTGCAGGAGATGACGGAGCAGATCTACGATATCCGGGCGGACCTGCTGCGCATTCGCCGGACGGTGCTGCCGATGCGCGATCTGCTGTATCGATTGCTCAATTCGGATAAAATTCCGGCAGTCAAGGAGCAGCACGCTTATTTTACCGATATTTACGATCATCTGCTGAAGCTGACGGAGATGATCGAATCCAATCGCGAGATGACGGCCGATCTCCGGGACAGCTACGACTCGCTGCGCTCGAATCGGATGAACTCGATCATGAAGACGCTCACGGTCATGACGACGATCTTCATGCCGCTTACTTTTATCGCCGGAGTGTACGGGATGAACTTTGTGAACATGCCCGAGCTCGAATGGCGGGCGGGCTACTTCGTCGTGCTCGGGCTCATGCTGGCGCTCGGTCTCGGCATGTATGCCTGGTTCAAGCGCAAGGGCTGGTTCGATTGAAAGGGGGAAAGGCCGTGAGCCGTGAATTGCAGCAATTCAAAGCCGAGTTCTTCAAGGCGCTCGCGCATCCGCTGCGCATTCGGATTCTGGAAGTGCTGAGCGAAGGGGAGAAAAACGTCAACGAGATCCAGGCGGTGCTTGGCCTGGAAGGCTCGGCCGTGTCGCAGCAGCTGGCGGTGCTTCGGGCGAAGAACGTCGTCAGCGGCGTGAAGGACGGAACGAACGTCATCTACTCTCTCCGGGACCCGCTCATCCGCGAGCTGCTGGAAGTCGCCAAACGCATCTTCGACAACCATCTCGTCGATGCGATCTCGCTGCTGGAGACGATCCGAAGCGAGTAAACGGGTGCAGAACGAGGTCGATCGCCGAAGGGCGAGCGCGGCCTCGTTTTTAGTACGCGATTCTGCGTGCAGAGGACGTCGAAGGCGGTTTTGCTTGCCGCATCGGGTTAAACCCGCTTAAAAGGGGGTAAATCCTTTTTGACTTTCCTTCCCTGGACTTTTATATTCTATATATTCAAATAATCAAATATTTAAATATAAGAAGGGGTAAAATGAAGCTGCACAGGTTGGGGAGATTTGCGGATTACAACGTCGGTTCCTTGCGCCGCGACTTGCTGTCGGGATTGATCGTGGGCATCGTCGCCATTCCGCTCGGGATGGCCTTCGCGATCGCGTCGGGCGTAAGTCCCCAATACGGATTGTATACGACGATTATCGCAGGCGTATTGATTTCTCTGCTGGGAGGCTCGAGATTTCAGATCGGAGGCCCGACGGGAGCGTTCGTGCCGGTGCTGCTGATGATCGTGCTGCATTACGGGTACGAAAATTTGCTGCTGGCCGGCATGATGGCGGGCGTCATGCTGTTGATGATGGGCTTGTTCAAGCTGGGCACGCTCATCCGCTACATTCCCCGGCCGGTGACGCTCGGGTTTACGGCGGGCATCGCGGTCATCATTTTCACAGGTCAAATTCCCGGATTTCTCGGGATGGAAGGGTTGGAGAAACACGAGCGGTTTCTGCCGAATATGAAGGAGATCGCAGCGAATGGGCCGCTCATCGACGGCTACAGCATCGCGACCGCGCTCGTCAGCCTGACGGTTATCCTGCTCGCGACGCGATACGCGCCGAAGCTGCCCGCGCTGCTTGCGGGGCTGCTGGCAGCGACGCTGGTCGCAAGCCTGCTGTTCGACGGGAACGTGGCGACGATCGGGTCCGCTTACGGCGCGATTCCGAGCGAGCTGCCGGCGTTCCGCCTGCCGGAAATAACGCTGGAACGCATCGAGCAGTTGCTGTATCCGGCGTTCGTCATCGCGATGCTCGGCAGCATCGAGTCGCTTCTGTCCGCCGTCGTGGCGGACGAGATGACGGGAACGCGTCATGACAGCAACCGCGAGCTGATCGGCCAGGGCATCGCCAATATGGCCGCCCCGCTGATCGGCGGCATTCCGGCGACGGGAGCGATCGCGAGAACAGCGACGAACATCAAGTCGGGAGCGGTCAGTCCGGTATCGGGCATCGTGCACGGCGCGGTCGTGCTCGCCGTGCTGCTGCTGTTCGCGCCGCTGGCTTCCCGCATTCCGCTGGCCGGTATGGCCCCGGTGCTGATGGTCGTCGCATGGAAGATGAGCGAGTATCGCAATTTCGCCAAGCTGCTGCGAACGAAGACGGGCGATTCACTCGTGCTGGTCGCGACGTTCCTGCTGACCGTGTTCATGGATTTGACGGTTGCCGTTACGGCCGGACTCGTGCTGGCGGTCGTGCTGTTCGTCAAGCGGATGGGCGGCATGATCAAGGTCGACAAGGTGCTGCCCGATCCGTTGGCCCGCCATGGCAAGGTAGCGCCGGAAGGAGTGACAGAGAAGCGGGATTGTCCGCAAATCCGCATTGCGACGGTGGAGGGAGCGCTGTTCTTCGGGGCGGCGGAGTCGTTCGGACGGGCGCTGCACGACGTAGTCGGGCAGTCCCACCGCGTGCTGCTTATCCGCATGGGGAAAGTCCCGATGATCGATATGACGGGGGAAGCGAATCTGGCCGCGCTGGTCCGCGAATTCCGCGGCGTCGGCGGCGTCGTGCTCGTATCCGGAATTCAGGAGCAGCCGCGCGAGGTGCTGGAGCGGACGGGTTTGGCGGAGGAGATCGGGAGGGACCGGTTTTTCGCGCATACGGGAGAAGCGATCGGCTATGCGCTGGGCTGTCTGGACAAGACTCGGTGCGCCGGCTGCCGGCAGTATGCTTTCCGCGAATGCGCCGAGCTATCGGAGGAACGGACGGCGTGCGCGGCAGGAACGGTCGGGCATCCGAGTACGGCAACTTTTGTGTGATGTAATATTTATTGACGTAAAAATAGGATAAACTCTCCGTTTCTACTGAGGTGTTTATTTGTGTTATATTATATAACATATATAAATGCGTGCAGGGAGGGGAGAGAATGCAGGACGAAGGCAGGCTCGATTGTATCGTCAAGGGAGCGAACGTCGTGCTTCGCGACCGCGTTCAGATTGCGGATATAGGAATAAAAGACGGCGTGATCGTCCAGATCGCCTCCGAGCTCCCGGTACCTTCGAAGACGACCGTCGACGCAAGCGGACTGTATGCGATGGCGGGAGTCGTGGACGCGCACGTGCATCTGTACGAACCGGGGCTTGGCGAATGGGAAGGGTTTGATTGCGGTTCGGCGGCGCTGGCCGCGGGGGGAGCGACGACGTTCCTCGATATGCCGTTGTACGGGCAGCCGCCGACGGTGAGCGCGGAAGCGCTGCGAATCAAGCTGGCGGCCGCGCGGACGATCGGATCGCATATCGATTACGGATTGTGGGGCGGGCTGTCCGCTGACAACTTGGAAGAGCTGGAACCGCTCGCGGAAGCGGGCGTTATCGGATTCAAAGCGGTCATGTCGTCTACGGGGCATGAAGAAGGCGGCTTTCGATCGGTTGACGACGTCGCCTTGTTCGAAGGGATGAAGGCGATCGCGGGCATGAACAGAGTGCTGGCCGTGCACGCGGAGAGCGAGGAAGTCGTCTCGGCGCTGACCGGGAAGCTGGCCCGGCGGAAGCCGCGCATGCCGCGGGATTACGCGGCGGCAAGACCGATCGCGGCCGAGCTGGATGCGGTGCGCAGGGCGCTGCTGTTCGCGGAACGGACGGAATGTCCGCTTCATCTCGTTCACCTAAGCAGTCCGCAAGCGATCGACGCGGCATGGGAAGCGAAGATGAACGGACTGAACGTCACGGTGGAGACGTGTCCGCACTATCTCGTGTTTACCGACGAGGAGGCGGAGAGACTGGGAACGCTGGCCAAATGCGCTCCTCCGATCCGCGGAGCCCGCGAAAGGGAAGGGCTATGGGCGAGGCTGGCCGAGGGCAAAGTCGATCTCGTCGCCTCGGATCACTCTCCCTGTCCACCGTGGATGAAGCCGGAGGCGGGAGACGAGTATTTTGCCGCAAGGGCGGGCATATCCGGCGGGCAGAGCATGCTGGAGCTGATTATTGACGAAGGGTATTGGAAAAGGGGGCTTCCGCTGCCTCTTCTGTCCAAAGTGCTGTCGGAGGCTCCGGCCAAACGGTTCGGGCTGCTGCCGCGCAAAGGCAGGCTGGCCGTCGGGTGCGACGCGGACATCGTGCTCGTTAATCTCGACGCGCCGTATGAGCTGCGTGCGGAACAGCTTCTGTACCGGCACCGGCACAGCGCTTATGCTGGGCGCCGCTTCCGCAGCAGAGTCGTCCTGACGATGAATCGGGGCAAGGCGGTGTACACCGCCGATACGGGAATCGGAACGGCGAGGGAGGGGGAGTGGCAGCGAACCGCAGCCGAGCAGAAGCGAAGGAGGAAGCTCATATAACGCGCAAAGGGTCGCTCGATCGAGCGACCCTTTGTTTGAAGCTGCAGAAGCTTGATCGACGTGGCCGGAGAGACGACGAAGTCCTAACTCGCTATCTTCTTCTCCATCTGGAAGCGTTGGAGTTGTCGGAAGGCACGACTTCGTCCTTCTTTTTCGATTTGCCCGATACCCCGAGCAGCTCGGTCAAATAGCGGTTTTTCTTGGCGTGATTCGCGCGCATCTCCGTCTCGGCGTTCTCGGGATTGCGGTGGTTGGCGTAGCCCAGAAGCTCCAGAGCCGACGCTTGCATGTTGGTTTCCTTGGCGATCTCGCCATTCTCGTCGAATTCGGCGTAGCCGTCCGCGTCCAAGGCCTCGTTGCCTTTGCCGATAAACTCGACGCCCATTCTCTCGACGGGCACCTTTTTCCGCTCAAGCTCCTGCACGGTTTGCAGTATTTGCTTGGAGCCCGGACGATAGTGGCCGCTCGCGTCGGAGATGAGCTCGATTTGCCCGTCGCGCACTTGCATTTCCCCGGCTCCGGCCACGGCTTGTCCCGCGAGAAAGCTGGAATGATGGAATCTCTCCTGGTAAGGAACCTGCGGGCCTTCATCCTCTTCTTGCTCGGATTCCGACCCGTAATAGGAATCTTCGCTATCGTGCGTTTGCGCTCCATCATAGTGATCCGGGCTCTCGGGGACGGAGTCGATGTACTGTCCGTTTGAATCGCGCGGCTCCTGAGCGCCTATGTATTGGGGAAGGTAGCCGTCGGACTGGCTTTCGGAAGACTCGTCTTCGATCTGGATATAGTTGCTTTCCGGACTTGACTGCACGATCTGCGTATAGCCGCCCACGCTTTCCTCCGACTCGTCTTCGATCTCGATGTAGTTGTCTTCCGGGCTGGACGTCGAAGACTGCGAGTAGCCGTAGCTGCCTCCGCTTTCCTCCGACTCGTCCTCGATCTCGATGTAGTTGTTGTCCGCCTTTCCGTTCGCGCCCTCGTAGTAGTAGGAAGTGGGGGCTTGTCCGGGAGCTTGTTGTGAGGGAACCTCCTGCCGGCTCGGATCGGGCAAGTTGAATTTCTCCAAAGCTTCCTTGCCGCGCTTCGTCGTCTCCTGGATGGCATCGGCCGTGTAGAAGTTGCCGCCTCCGTCCATCGTGAAGATGTGACGATCCGCTTTGGAGCCTTCCGCCGGTGCCCTCAATGCGCCTATCGTGCTCAGATGCTCGCCGTCCGATTGATTGGAGATCGTTCCATCCTCGTTGAACTTGCGGGCGTAAGGGGCCCTCTTCTCCTCCGTATCCGCGTAGAATGTCTTGGAGGGCATGATCGTGCGCATCCCTCGATGAGGCGCGGGCAGCCACTTGTCCAGCTCTTGCATCCCGTTCACCATCGGTTTCATCTCGAACGGCTCGCGCTGCATCCCTTGAAGCGTGTCCTGGTTGCCGAGGGACGGCTGTTCCGGCTGCTCCTGCCGCTGCCTGTGCGAGCCGATCGCCGGCGGCGCGTTTCTCTGCTGTCTATGGGACCCGATCACCGGCGAAATGCCGGGCGTTCCGCGGCTGCCGATCACGGGCGGCTTGCCCGATACCGCGTTGCTTCGATTACGCGTCATGGAAATCGTCTCCATATTCAAAGTTGCTTCCATCGTACTTTTTTTCGCCATCATTCGCAATCTTTTTTCGGGATGAAAGTCTGCGGAATTTACGGGTCGAGCGCCCTCTTGTCCACACCCCGGCATCCGCTTCGGCATAAGTAGTAGGAGGTTGCTGTCCGAGCGTCGTCCGCAAGGACGGGAGAGGGGGAGTCGTTCCCTTGAAGGTCGTCATTCTAGCCGGGGGCTACGGCACGAGAATCAGCGAAGAAACGGCGGTGCGGCCCAAGCCGCTGATCGAGATCGGGGATAAACCGATTCTGTGGCATATAATGAAGATTTATTCTCATTACGGATTCCACGAGTTCGTCATTCCGCTTGGCTACAAGGGCGTTCTGATCAAGGAGTACTTCGCCCATTACGATCTGCACGAATCGGATGTGACGTTCGACTTCTCGGACGGGGGAAAAAGGCGAATTCATCAGCGGCTGACCGATCCTTGGAAGGTGACGTTGGTCGATACCGGCAAAGACACGTCGACGGGAGGGCGGATCGCGAGGATCGGTTCCTACTTGGCGGACGGCCCGTTCATGCTCACTTACGGCGACGGGGTAAGCGATATCGATCTATCCGAGCTGGTCAAGTTCCACCGCTCTCACGGGAAGTGGGCGACCGTAACCGCCGTGCAGCCGGGAGGGAGATTCGGAGCGCTTGAGCTTGGCGAGGGGGGAGGCGTGCGCGGTTTCCGGGAGAAGCCTAGAGGGGACGGCGGGTGGATGAACGGGGGATTTTTCGTTTTCGAACCGGAGGCGCTGTCTTATATGGGGGGAGACGATACGATGCTGGAGAAGGAGCCGCTCGAAAGTCTAGCCCGATTGAACCAACTGATGGCGTACCGGCATGAAGGCTTCTGGCATCCAATGGACACGCTGCGGGATAAAATGTCGCTGGAGGCGCTGTGGAAGTCCGGCGGCGCGCCGTGGAGGGTATGGCGATCATGAAGGCGGCCAGATACGTGGTCGATTATTTGGTCCGGCAGGGCGTCACGCACGTCTTCGAGATGGCGGGCGGGGCGATCGCGCATCTGCTCGACGCGCTGGACGAGCGCGACGACATCGCGGCGGTGCCGATGCATCACGAGCAGGCGGCCGCTTTCGCGGCGGAGGGCTACGCGCGGGCCAGCGGCAAGGTCGGCGTGGCGATGGCGACGAGCGGGCCGGGGGCGCTGAATCTGGTGACGGGCATCGGGAGCTGCTATTTCGATTCGGTTCCCTGCGTATTTCTGACCGGCCAGGTGAACACTTACGAGTTCAAGTTCGACGATCCGGTGCGGCAGAACGGTTTTCAGGAGACGGACATCGTGAGTGTCGTTCGGCCGTTGACGAAATACGCGGCGATGGTCACGGACGCCGGCAGGCTTCGCTTCGAGCTGGAGAAGGCGTGGGCGATTGCGGGGTCGGGCCGGCCCGGGCCGGTGCTGCTCGACATTCCGATGGACGTGCAGCGCGCGGACGTCGATCCGGAGAAGATGGAAGGGTATTCGGGTTCGGGAGAAGCGGATGAGCCGGTTGCTGCGTTGGCTCCGGAGGAAGGCGAGGTTAGGCGGGCGGCGGAATGGGTTCGCGCGGCGTCGCAGCCGATGGCGCTTGTGGGCGGGGGAGTGCGTTCGGCGGAGGCGACGGAAGCGCTGCGCGCGTGGCTTGCGCAGGCAGGCGTGCCGGTGGTCTGCTCGCTGATGGGACTGGACGCCGTGGAGACGGACTACGAATGGAACTTGGGGCTGATCGGCGCGTATGGCCATCGTTACGCCAATCTGGCGCTGGCGAACTGCGACTGCCTGCTCGTGCTAGGGTCCCGGCTGGATACCCGGCAGACCGGCACGAGGCCGGAGACGTTCGCTCGCGGAGCGAAGATCATTCACGTCGATATCGACGGAGCGGAGCTGGGCAGAAAGGTGAAGGCGGATTTGGCGATTAGAGGGCATTTGAAGCCTTTCCTGAGCATGTTGGCTGCGGTATGGGCGGAACGGCCGGGGAACGCCGATTGGCTGGCTTGGAAAGACAGGCTTGCGTTGTATCGGCGGAAATATCCGACGGGAGGGGGCGCTGTCGACGGTCCCGGAGGGAACGAAGAGAGCGAGATCGAACCGAATCGGTTGATGGAGCGGCTGGGAGAAGCGATCGGCGAGGATGCGATCGTCTGCCTGGACGTCGGGCAGCATCAGATGTGGGCGAGCCAGTCGCTGCCGATCCGGGGAGATGCGCGGCTGCTGAACGCCGGAGGCATGGGGGCGATGGGCTTCGGCCTCCCCGCCGCGATCGGCGCGGCGTTCGCCATGCCTGGGAGGCGGATCGTACTCGTCGCGGGGGACGGCGGAATGCAGGTGAACATTCAGGAACTGCAGACGATCGTTCGTTGGCGGCTTCCGGTCTCCGCCTTCGTGCTGAACAATCGATCCTTGGGCATGGTGCGGCAGTTCCAGGATCTGTACTTCGGCGGGCGGCAGGCTTCCACGGTGTCCGGGTATAGTTGTCCCGACTTCGCGAAGGTTGCCGAAGCGTACGGCATCTCCGGGTTTCGAGCGGCATCCTGGGGCGAGCTTGAACGTCTGCTGGAGTCGGTATCCGCAGCCGACGGGCCAGTCGTTGCGGAGATCATGATTCCGATGGATGCCGCCGTGCATCCGAAGCTTGGCGTAGGCCGCCCAATCGAGGATATGGAGCCCCTGCTGGACAGGCGGGAGCTGGGCAGCCGGATGATCGTGCCTATGCTGGAGGAGCCGTAAGCCGTTGTCTGGCCTACGTCTTTATTTTGACTATTTCGTCGGGGGATAGTCCGGTCGCTCCGGCGATCGTATCGATGTCAACGCCAAGCTTCAGCAGGTTTCCGGCCACTTCGAATTTGGCTTCCTGGACTCCGAGTTTTTTTCCTTCCTGGAGGCCTTCTTTGATGCCTTCTTTGATTCCTTCTCTTTTTCCTTCCCTTCTTCCGCGCTTTAGCGCCTCGGGAATAAACGTCTTGATCATCTCGCTTACCTCCCTTTCCGTTTGCTTATATTCTCCGTAATGACGGTATAAGTAGTTCAGAATATTCTGCAACACCTGCAAAATCTTATCCAAGTCTTCAAGCGGGAGCTGCCGCTTTCTGCGCAGCTCCCGAAGCACTTCCACCGTTTCCTCAATCGTCGCTTTAAGCCGCTCAAACTCCTTCGAAAATAAAGTTCTCTTTTCGTTGTCTGTCCGGCGACTTGCCGCGATGCGACGCACCCTCTTACGCGAGCGAAACACCTGCAGCGGAAGCAATGCAAACAGCTTCCGCTCCTGCAAGTCGCGGGGCGTCAGCGTCCAGATCTTCAGCACCGGCACTGTGTACATCGTCTCCGTCCCGTCCGGCAGTCGCATTCGGAAGCGCAGCTCGTCGCCGATCGCCTTGTTTTCCTCCAGGAAAATCACGATCTGCTTCGGAAATGCGACCAGTTGCACGCCGTCCTCCGCTTTCCCTCCAGCCAGCTCCAATGCTTTCTCAAAACCGTATCTGAACATCCGGATGACCATTGATCGGTCGTTCAGGGTCTGGAACTCGACATGATAGTGAAAAGCGCCGCGAACTGTATCCAGTTTCATAAACAGGTCGCCGATGATGCGATTGAATTCGTCCGAATCGACGAACTTGGAGTTGCTGTAGTGAATTGCCTTTACTTCGGCACCGGTAAAGCTCTCCCCGAACAATCCGTTAATGAGTTGCAGCCTCAGCCGCTTGGAGAGTCGGAACAGCACGCTCATCATTTGATCGAGCTTCAGCCGTTCCTTCTCCTGTCGATCTTTTGTCTTCATTATACACCACATCCCCACTGATCCGCGATCGTTTGCAAACGCAAAAAAGGCACACCCCGAGCGCGTTGTCGCGCTAATCGGAGTGTGCTTCACTCGTCGAATCCGTTATAAATTCGCTAATCTCACTATATCCTATTTTCTGTTGCATTTCCAGTTATTCCGGTTCGACGATCCCGGCGGATGTATATCCGTTATTCACTTCAGCGAATCAAACCGCGGTTAATCGTCAGATAGTGGCCCGCGAACTCCCTGAATCGGCCTTCCTGTTCGCGGTCGGAGAAAGCGTCCTTCGGCGCGATCCAGAACTGCGTCTGATCCAGAAAGAGGAAATAGTAGCGGCTCGTCTCGCATACTTTGCGGATGTCGCTCCAAGGGACGGTGTTGTCGAGATCGTCGGATTTCAGGCGAAGCGTCCGTTCGTCCGCGGACAGGGTGAACGGCTTGGCGTAGCGCGCGTCGCTGGCGAACTTGTTCGGCTGAACGTAGCACATGATGATGTAGAGCGCGCTGAGCAAGACGAGCACGAGCAGGGCGATCCACAGCATGTTCAGGTTGGACGAGGTGAAGTAGAGAACGACCTCCAGCAATACGATGGCTAGTCCTATCCCGTTAGACAGCCAGAACCTAAGCGAGTGATGGTGGTAGTCCCGCACGGCTTTCGCCATATGCGAGCTGTAATTGTACGTAATATCGATCAAGTCGGTTTTCCTCCTAAATAAGTGCAGATGCGCCCTGGCTCAGGACAAAGAAGCTTTCGCTTCCTGCAAGGCGGCGATGATGCGCTCCAGCTCCTCGCGTTCTTCGATGACGAGCGAGACGTACCGCTGCCGGTATCCGCTGCTCGCCAGCTCGATCCGGACGAGACGCTTGTCGCTGTCGGCGCTGATATCGATCTCTTCCGTCGAATAGATCATTCGGTTTGCCACGCGGGGACGACCTCCGAATCCCATAATACTCAACTATATCATATTTTGCCCGAACGGACAGGCCGGGAATAGGTACGTACAAGTGAGTCCGTATGCTATAATGGCTGTAAGCCTAACGGGCGGCGCTGAACGAGGAGGACGAATGAACGTGCAATCGCCGAAGTACATACAGCTTAAAGAAGAGATCCTGTCCTGGATCGCGTCGGGACGCTACCGTCCGGGGGACAAGCTGCCGTCGGAGAACGAGCTCGCGGAGCAGTTCGCTCTGAGCCGCCAGACGGTGCGGCAGTCTCTCGGGGAGCTGGTCCAGGAAGGCTGGCTGGCCCGCGAGCAGGGCAAGGGGACGTTCGTCGGCAGGCAGTCGCCGGAGCGCCGCGCGTCGTCGGGCAATCGTACGGTCGGGATCATCACGACTTCGATCTCGGACTATATTTTCCCGTCGATCGTTCGGGGAGTGGAGTCGGCGCTTAAGGATAAAGGCTACCGTCTGCTGCTGTCCAGCACGGACCATCGCAAGGACAGGGAACGCGAATGCCTGGAAATGATGCTGAGCCATTCGGTGTGCGCTCTGATCGTGGAGCCGACCAAGAGCGCGGAAGGCAACCCGAATTTCGATAATTACATGGCGATCGAAGATCACGGCATTCCGATGCTGATGATCAACGAACGCTATCCGGATCTGGAATGTCCCGGCGTCAGAGTGGACGACGACGCGGGAGGCTACATGGCGGCGGATTATTTGCTCGGACTGGGACACCGGAATATCGCCGGGTTTTTCAAGACGGACGACATGCAGGGCGTAAGAAGGATGAAAGGGTTCATCCGCGCTTGCCGCGACCGCAATCTCGCTCCGGACGCGAGCTCGATCGTCAGATATTCGACCGAAGACAAAGGAGAACGTCCGCAGCGCATGCTCAGGGAGATGCTGCTGTCCGACCAGAGGCCGACGGCGATCGTTTGCTACAACGATCAACTGGCCGTCTCTCTGCTCGATACGATCAGGGAGCTTGGCTTGCGGATACCCGAGGATCTGTCCATGATCGGCTACGACGATTCGTTCTTGGCGACGGCGACGGAAATCA
This sequence comes from Cohnella sp., assembly GCF_041641335.1. Taxonomy (NCBI): domain Bacteria; kingdom Bacillati; phylum Bacillota; class Bacilli; order Caryophanales; family Paenibacillaceae; genus Cohnella; species Cohnella sp. The sequence goes on from NZ_JBEPYQ010000083.1 coordinate 15,001, forward strand.
AGCTGACGACAATCGAGCATCCGAAGTCCGAGCTGGGGGAGCGCGCGGCGAATCTTCTCGTCTCCATACTGGAGAACGGAGAGCAGCCGCCTGCTAAAGACGTGCTGTACGCGCCCAAGCTGATCGTACGCCAATCCGCCGCGGAAAAACGTTAACGGAGCATCTCGACATACATGTACGTACAAGTGTATAATCGACCTAGACAACAAAGGGCGAAGATTCAAATAAGCTTTGTCTTTCTAGGGAAGGAAGTGTTTTCACTTGTTAGACCAACTTAAGGAGCAGGTGTGCCAGGCCAACGCGGAGCTGCCGAAGTACGGGCTCGTCACGTTCACCTGGGGAAATGTAAGCGGCTTCGACCGGGCGTCCGGACTTATGGTGATCAAGCCCAGCGGAGTTCCTTACGAAGAGCTGAAGCCGGAGCATATGGTCGTCGTCGATGCGGACGGCCGAGTCGTCGAAGGCGAGATGCGTCCGTCCTCGGACACGCCGACGCATCTGGTGCTGTACCGGGCGTTCCCCAACGTGGGCGGTATCGTGCACACGCATTCTCCGTGGGCGACGATCTGGTCGCAAGCGGGGCAAGGGATTCCGGCGCTGGGAACGACGCAGGCGGACTATTTCTACGGCACGATCCCTTGCACGAGACAAATGACGGACGAGGAAATTCGCGGCGAATACGAGGCGGAGACGGGCAATGTGATCGTCGAAACGTTCCGCGGAATCGATCCCGACCGGGTTCCGGGCGTGCTCGTGAACAGCCACGCGCCGTTCGCTTGGGGCAAGGACGCGATGAATGCTCTGCATAATGCGGTCGTTCTCGAAGAAGTGGCGAAGATGGCTTATCATACGCGGCAGCTGAATGCGGGAGTCGCATCGATGAACCAGGCGCTGCTCGACAAGCATTATCTCCGCAAACACGGAGCGAATGCGTATTACGGTCAACCCGACGATTCTCGCAATTAGTCATTATTCTATCGATCCCAGGGAGGTTACCCATGAGCCAGAAATTCGCTATCGGCGTCGATTACGGCACGCAGTCCGGCCGGGCGGTGCTCGTCGACTTGTCCAACGGCCATGAAATTGCGGACCACGTTACTCCTTATCCTCACGGCGTTATCGACGAGAAGCTGCCGACTTCCGGCCGCGAGCTTGAGCACGACTGGGCCTTGCAGCATCCGGACGACTATCTGGAGGTACTGCGTCGTTCCGTTCCCGAGGTGCTTCGGCAATCGGGCGTTACACCGGCCGATATCATCGGGCTTGGCATCGATTTTACGGCGTGCACGATGCTTCCCGTCGACGCGCAAGGCGTGCCGCTCTGCTTCAAGCCGGAGTGGAAGGACAATCCCCACGGCTGGGTGAAGCTGTGGAAGCATCACGCCGCGCAAGACGAAGCGGACCGTCTGAACGCGATTGCCGCCGAACGCGGAGAGAAGTTTCTGCCGCGCTACGGGGGGAAAATCTCCTCCGAATGGATGATCGCGAAAATATGGCAGATCGTGAACGAAGCGCCCGAAGTGTACGAAGCGACGGACCTGTTCACGGAAGCGACGGACTGGGTCGTCTCCCGGTTGACCGGACAATTCGCGCGCAACAGCTGCACGGCCGGCTACAAGGCGATCTGGCACAAGCAGGATGGCTATCCGAGCAACGACTTCTTCAAGGCGCTTGATCCTCGTCTCGACAAGTTGACGGAGACGAAGCTTCGCGGCGAGATTTTGCCGCTGGGCTCGAAGGCGGGCGAGCTGACGGAGGAGATGGCGAAGCTGATCGGCTTAAATGCGGGCACGGCGATCGCTGTCGGCAACGTCGACGCGCATGCCGCTGTGCCGGCGGTCGGCGTCGTTACTCCTGGCAAGCTCGTCATGGCGATGGGAACGTCGATCTGCCATATGCTGCTCGGCACGGAAGAAGTAGCGGTGGAGGGCATGTGCGGCGTTGTCGAGGACGGCATTATTCCGGGATATATGGGTTATGAGGCCGGCCAATCGGCGGTGGGCGATATTTTCGAATGGTTTGTGGAGGAAGCCGTTCCTGCTTATGTGAAGGAAGCCGCGGAGAAAGAGGGCGTCGGCGTCCACCAATGGCTGACGGAGCGCGCATCCGCGTATAAGCCGGGAGAGACGGGCCTGCTCGCGCTCGATTGGTGGAACGGCAACCGCTCGGTGCTGGTGGATACGAATCTGACCGGCGTCATCGTCGGCTACAGCTTGCTCACCAAGCCGGAGGAAGTCTATCGCACGCTGCTCGAAGCGACGGCGTACGGCACGCGCAAAATCATCGACGCGTTCCACAGCAACGGAGTGCCGGTGGAAGAAGTGTACGCGTGCGGCGGGCTTCCGCAGCGCAACGCGCTGCTCATGCAGATCTACGCGGACGTAACCAACCGCGAGATCAAAGTCGCCGACTCCAAGCAGACTCCTGCGGTCGGGGCGGCGATGTTCGGCGCGGTCGCCGCGGGCAGCGCAAGAGGCGGATACGACAGCGTCGTCGACGCGGCGAAGGCGATGGCGCGGGTGCGCGAGGAGTCGTTCAAGCCGATTCCTGAGAACGTGGCGGTCTACGAGAAGCTGTACCGGGAGTACAGCGAGCTGCACGATTATTTCGGGCGCGGCGCTAACGACGTGATGAAGCGGTTGAAAGTTTTGAAGGATGAAGCTTCCCGCTAGAGGCAATAAAATGAGGCAGGGGCAGTCCCGGAACGAGCGGGGCGGCCCCTGCTTCGCGTTCTTCTCGGAGCGCGCGAATCGTCGCCGAAGAAAAAAACAAAAAAATGTCGAAATATGTTGCAACCTTTTCGTTCGGCGGTTGTGTATATAGTGAACACCATTGAGAACAGAGAGGTTGATGACGATGAGACAAGGGAAAGTTGTGAAAGCAGCACAAGGTTTACTGGCGGCGATTCTCGTCGCAAGCATCGCGTTCGGATCATCCGGAGAAGCCGTCCGGGCCGCCGAGGCTCAACCCGCGGCCGCACCGACAGGCATGATGGCACTGACTTCAGCGCCTCCCATCGAGTTGTTCGGCGTATTTAATCCGAATCATCTGTACCTGGAAAACGGAGTCAGCTCGATCACCGCAACCTCAGGCAAAGTCACTGTATTGGCCACGACGGTCGCGAGCCAGACGGTTGACTCGATCGGAGTCATTTTCTACGTGCAGAAATGGAACGGAAGCTCCTGGGAGAACGTGGGCGCCGGCTCCACGACAGGCAAGAACAACGATTCTGTCTACCATAATACGTTCAGCAAATCGGTTACGGCAGGTTACTATTATCGGGCGCGGACGGTTCATTGGGTGATCCATAACGGCGCATACGAGGAAGGCGAAGTGATTACCAGTTCAATTCTGGGAATATAATGGGCATTGCCGAAGAATGGATCAAGGATACGCATCCCCAGCCGAACGCGGAGGGAGTACCGGAGGATACGTTGATCTCGATCTCCTTCCTTCAAGATATCAACCGCAATACGCTGAATACGAGAAATATTCTCGTGCTGGACGGCAATAACGGAGGCCGGTTGATATCGAGCCGATTTCTGTATCGGTACGAGCCGGACAAGCGTACGCTGCTGATTTACTTGAAGGACGAGGCGGAACGGCTGGGGGCGGGCAATACGATCGAGATCATTCTGACGGGCAGAATCGCGAACATTCGCAATAGAAGGATGGAGATCCCGTATCATTTGCGTTTCACCACGAAATGAGGGACGGTGCCGCATTGTCTGCAGCAGACATGCGGGGGCCGTCCCTCGTTCATTGTTTTCACCACTTCAAGCCGTCGTAAATCCGCACGAGCGTCTCATGGGTAAATTTACCGCTGATGGAGAATCGGATATCGTTACGGATCGTTTCGAGCGTGCTGCTCTCGTCGCTCGCCGTCATCAGAATCGCGGGGCCCTCGCTGAGCTGCAGGCTTTGGGCGGATACACCTTCGGGGGTGTTTTTGGCGCCCAGCCCGGTGTTCGGGTCGACTCTCTGCATGATGACTGCCAGATTTTCTCCCCGTTCGGAGACGAACCGGAAGATCGCGTAATCCGCTTTTTCCTTGTCGTCGTAAAAGTATAGCACAGCGTTCTCGAACGAGAAGCTGTCCGGAAGATAACCGAACGCCGGAGCCCGGAAGGAAAGCAGCTTGCCCGCTTGGGCCTCCGTTACTGTCGCCGCGAGCGTTGAATCGTTGAGTCTCTCGTACGACAGCCCCTCCAGATGCGCCGGCGGAGGCGCTGTCTTCGCCTGGGAAGAGGCGTCTCCCTCCTCCCGTCCGAAAAACAGGTTCATCAGCCCGGACGGATATTCCTTAATCGTTGCGTAGATCGGTTCGATCGCTTTGGCGGCGCGGTCGTTGCCGAACAGAACGGCGCCCAGCACGAGCGAAGTCGCGACGATCGCCAGCTTGGACAGCGTGGAGCGCATACTTCTTCTGCGGCGCCGGGAATTCAGCCGCTTCTGCATCCGCTGCCAGGAAGGCCGATGGTCGACGGTCAGATTGTCGCTTTCCGGCTCGTCGGCAGCCTCGAACGCGGCATCGAACAGCCGATCGAATTGCGCGTTATTCATCCCGTCCCCCCCATTCCTTCGACAGTTTGCGCTTCAGGTAGCTTCTTGCCCGGTGCAGCTTGTGCTTGACCGCGACTTCCGTATCCTGAACCTCCAAGGCGATTTCTTTGTAAGACAACCCTTTCTTCCACTTCAGCTCGATCAGCGTGCGCTGTTCGGGTTTCATCCCCATCAGATGGCGAGAGATTTGTTCTTCCAGCGATTTCGCCTCGACCTCCTGCTCGACCGAACCGGCCGCCGCATGCGTGTACGGTCCTCCGTCCCAAGTCAACTCTAAGCTGATGTCGTTTTTCATTTTTTTTCGCTTGCGTATGTAATTGATCGTCAAGTTTTTGGCAACGACTTTAATCCAGGCTTTCATATGTTCTTCGCTCTCGGCGGCTGGGCATTTGGCCAGCGTCGTCATGAACGCCTCCTGAATAATATCTTCGGCAGAGGGATGATCGTTGATCATGTACATGATAGGCTTATATAGAAAGTGGTAAAACTCCCGATATATTTCTTCTTGCAGCGCTACGCTCAGCGTATGGAACCCCGACCCGAGCAGGAGGAGCAAATTCCGTTGCATACGAAGCTTCACCCTATTCCAACGTCATATGAACATCTGCCAAACCGTTCCTTCCTTCCTTAGTGTAGTCGAAATAAAGAGACTAGAGAAGTTAATTTTATTAAGCAAAGCGGCCGGAAAGGGAATCGTGTGGAATGCGCCGTTCGTTATGGCGGAAAATAGCCGGTATCGTCGCGATCGCCGGGGCGCTGCTCTGGTTCAATTTCAAGGCGCTCAAGGTCGGAACGGAGACGATCCGCGGTGGGCTGATCCCCTTCCGGTTACGCCGCCGAGTCGAGCGGGAACTGGAAGAGGATCGGAACGGTCAGAGCGGAATCGGGATCGCGCCCGTCGAAGAGTAATGCAGCTCCAGGCCGATGATGCTTCCCGGCTCTGCGAAAGCGTTAAGCAGCGTCTGCGGAATGACCCGGCCGTTGTAGCGGAGCCGGACTTCTACCGCTCCGGAGATCGGGATGCCCGCGACGTTGCGAATGAAGCCGGCGGGGCCGAAGTCGACGAGGCCGGTGGAAGCGAGCGCCTGGCGAATGGTGATTCCTGGGTAGAACCGCACGTAGTTCGTATAGTTGACTCTCGGGAACGCGCTGCCGCCGGTGATCCGCACGGTGATGAACGCCGGCGGAATTGGCTGCGGGCCGGGGATCGGAATCGGGATCGGAATGGGAATCGGAATCGGTCCGGGTCCGGGTCCGGGGAACGGCGGGAACGGTCCGGGAAACGGCGGCGGGAATGGCCCCGGCCCAGGTCCAGGTCCCGGGAAAGGCGGCGGTGGCGGCGGGAACGGACCGGGCCCCGGCCCAGGTCCAGGTCCCGGGAAAGGCGGCGGTGGCGGCGGAAATGGTCCAGGTCCCGGCCCAGGTCCAGGTCCCGGGAAAGGCGGCGGTGGCGGAGGGAACGGTCCCGGCCCTGGGCCGGGCGGCAGCAGCCCCGGTCCTCCGGGTCCTCCAGGTCCGCCACCGCCCGGGCCTCCGCCCAATCCTCCCAGCAAGCCGCCTAGAAAGCCCCGTTCTTGCTCCAGCGGGAATACCCACCACGGAATCGGACGGGTCACGTGGGATGCCGTTTCCTCGTTCTGATGCAAGCGCACGACTTCGCCTTTGTCGGATTCTTTTTTATTCGTTTTAGGGGCCGCACTCTTGGATGAGGGCGGCGCTTGGCGCGCAGATAGCTTGGCCTTCGGATCACCGGACGATTTGCGCAGCAGCGGCTTGACGTCCGTCGACCGTAATTTCGCCATTGTTTTTCCTCCTTCGCTCTGGGCGTATGACCTTAATGCAGGATATGCGCCTATTCGCGCTCGGGTGCAGAAGCCCTCGCCGGAGTTTTGTAGGGTCCCCGGAAACATGTAGGTTGACCGGAATCGTCTCCGGTCTCTATGATGCAAGTAATCAGCGATGAACTGCAGCCGAAGGCGTCGACGATGTATACTGGGAAAGAAGAGGAGCGGGTTAATTTGAATATGAAAGCGTTTCTAATGTCCGGTGTCTCCGTCGCGCTCGGATACGGGTATTCGGCGGATGGCTGCTCACCGCGACGAACGGGGGAACGCTGTTTACCGCAATCGTCATTGGCGTTGCAGGCGTCATGCCATATCGGCTCCTGCGGCGAATTCTATTTTAAGCAAAGAAGGTACTGCTCCTCCATGTAATTGAGGAACGGTACCATCTTTCTATTGGATGGTTCGAAACGCTCCATTTATAATAGAGAGAAGGTTTTGTGTTCAACCAACCTATTTTTCGAGGAGACGTGAATGGGTTTGAGAAAAACATGGTTCAATCGTCTGCTGCTTTCCTACGTGCCAGTCATTTTCATTACGACGACTATCCTCATTTTTATATCCGTCTCCATCATCAGCGACAGATCGATTAAAGAAACAGAAAAGGCCAACGGGATCTTCAGCAAATATGTTATCGATTCCATGGACTCTTCTCTGCGCAATATCGAGCAAACGATTTTAGAGAAAATCGGTAGCCGCAAAAGTCTCAATGATTTCTTCGAGCCGAACCCCCTCGATGACCCGAAGCTGGTCAATTACGAAGCATCCAAGGAACTAGAGAAAATGATCCGGGAATACCCGATGATCCATTCGATTTATTTGTACAGGGAGCAAGATCGGACCGTGATTGCGCGAAGCATGATTGCCAAGCTGGACGATTTCGAGGATAAAGATTTTATTCTCCATGCTTATCGGGAGCCGCAGCAATTCCGCTGGCATCCGGTCAGGGAATTTAAGCAATTCAGCAACGACCCAAGCCAGAAAGTATTAACTCTGACCAAGATGGCGCTGCTGCCCTTCGGGAAACAAGGAATTGTCGTTGTGAACGTCAATGTGGGCTCGCTGCTTGGAATCGTGGATCAAATGATGAACAAGGACATCACCTTCATGGAGATCCGCAGCGGGGATCAGCTAGTGTATCCCACTCAGCCTTCCGCGCCGGACAAAGGGGAAATCGTAACTCAAATCCATTCGGATTACATCGGCTGGGATTTCGAAAGCGGTTTAAAGGCGGGCAAATTTTTCTCTTGGTTCTCCTTTATTTCCCGCATTTGGTTTGTTCTTGGGCTTTTGACGATCGGGTTCAGCATTTTCTATATTGTGTTTGTTACCAGGCGGAACTATAAGCCGATCGAAAATATTATCGAACAAATCCAGTCCTTTCAACTACGCAACGAATGGAAGGGACACGGGAACGACGAATTTGCCTTTATCGGAAAAGTACTGGGGAATTTGGCCGATGAAACGCTGGCTTACGAGAAGCAGCACCAAGAAGATCTATTGCTTCGGCGCAAGCAGTTTTTTATGGAGTTAATCGAAGGGAAGAAGGCAGTGTCCGCCGAGCTGTGGCATGAGGACATGAGCCGCTTCAACCTGCAGGCGGATTATCGGCATTTGGCATTTGCGGTTATTGAAATCGATCGCTATCGTGCATTTCAGGAGAAGTACAACCAGCATGATCAACAATTAATGAAATTCACCTTAACCAATGTGATCCATGAATTTTGCTTAAACGACCGGCAGTCCGTTTGGATGGAATGGCTGTCGGGCCACCGCCTCGCCGTTCTTTTTATCTCAAATACGGATGAAGATGCCGCAGAGGTAAACGGGAGCATACGGGATGTACTGGAGAAATACCGGATCTGGGTGGCGGTGAATCTGAAGTTCTCCATTACGGCAGGATTTGGCGGAACGACGGATAATATCAGCGGCGTTCATTCGATTTATAACGATTCGGTCACCGCACTGCATTTTAAAATGTCACTTGGGGATAATCAGGTCATCAGCTTGGAAGCCGTTCAGAGCAGATTCTCCAACGATACGACGAAGTTTGTGCAGATGGTCAACGCCATGGTGCAGGATTTTCGAATCGCCAGTCCTGCTTGGGAGGAAAAGCTGGAGCAGCTGTATCACCAATTGAAGCAAGAAACGCTCCGAGATGCAGATCTCCGCTTCGTGCTGCACTATTTGCTGCGGCTATTCCACAGGGAGCTGGAGGGGATGATGCCCAAATTGGCGTTGGAATGGAAGGGACGGGTACATCCAGCTCTACTGCAAACGTTGGAGGAAGCGGAAACCCTGGAAGCCGTAGGGACCGTTTTCGTCCCGCTGCTCAAAGAACTGTTTGCTGCCTATACCTCCATTCGGGTATCCAACACGAGCCATCATCTGATTGCCAATATCCGCAAGTATATCGAGGAGAATTATGCCAATCCGGATCTGTCTCTGAACCATATCAGCGACAAGTTTGCGGTCAACGGCAAATACGCAAGCCAATTGTTTAAAGAAGCATTTGGTATGAAGTTCGTGGATTTCCTGGTCACTTTGAGGATGGAACGGGCCAAGGAACTGCTGATGCAGACGGACCGATCCATTACGGATATTTCCACCGAAGTCGGGTATGTTCATGTGATCTCGTTCGGAAGGACCTTCAAGAAGGTAGTCGGAGTCACGCCTGGGGATTTCCGCAAATGCATGGGCCCTTGACGGAGAATTGCATAGGTACGGAATATTGTTTATGGCTCATGGTTCCCCCTTCCCTGACGTTTTGTATGACCGCCGGAATCTTGTTGATTGCCGCTTTGGTCTGACGCATTGTACAACAAAAGCGTACCCCGCGGAACGATAGGAACCGTCGGGTACGATCGAATGAGTCCAGCCAAAGAAAAGGAGATGGGTAAATTTGAAAAAGAAAGCGCTTAAAAAGTTGTCGGTATCCGTTATTTCTGTAATTGCGGCAGTAAGCCTTATCGCAGGATGCTCAAGCTCGGGTTCGAGCTCGAAGCAGCCGGTGCAAAGCGACGCGGGAGCGGGGACGACTACGCCAGCGACTGCCAAGAAAGACCCGGTTACGATCAAGGTCGAAGTGTTCGACCGCGGCAACTCGCCGGCCGGCATGACGGTAACGAACAATGAACAAACCAAATTCGTAAAAGAAAACTTCACGGCCCAAACAAACATCAATGTGGAATATATACCTGTTCCCCGCTCGCAAGAAGTAGAAAAATTGAATATTTTGATGGCTAGCGGCGACGCGCCGGATATTGTTTTCACATACGACATGAATACGGTTTATAAATACGTGCAACAAGGCGGCTTGACCGAGCTGAGTGAGGTTATCGACAAGTACGGCCCCGATTTGAAAGCTTTCTTGGGCAAGGAAACACTGGATACGGGAATATTCGATAAAGGCCAATACGCTATCCCGGCCAAGCGGGTGTATCTGGGCAAATATTCGTCGATGATCCGTCAGGATTGGCTAGACAAGCTTAGTCTTCCGCTGCCGAAAACGACAGATGAGGTTTACAATGTCTTGAAGGCCTTTAAAGAAAAGGATCCAGGCGGTTTGGGCGCCAAAAATATCCCGCTCGGCTTTACTTTAACCCCTGCTTCATATGAACCGATCATTTGGTCCTTCTTGAAGCAAGGGACGGAAGAAGAACAATATACGCTCACCCAGCAAGTTTCTCATGAAAATATGTTGCTGATGCCGGGGCATAAAGAAGCCGTACAGTTCTTAAATAAATTGTATAACGAAGGCTTGATGAGCCCGGACTTCTCTCTGGATAAGGACCGCAAGAAATTGAGCCAGGACATCACGAACGGAAAGGTTGGCATGTACAGCGAAGATGCCGGAAACTCGTACTTCAACGATGGCGATATCGACGTATTGGCCAAGAATATTGCAAGTGCCAAGCTCACTCCGATTGACCCGTATACGAATGAAGAAGGCAAGCATGCCAAGCCCGCTTACGCTTCGACCGGCATTTACATCATCGTGCCGAAAAACAGCAAGCATGCGGCTGAAGCCGTGCAATACTTGAACTGGATGGCGCAGAAGGACCCCATGTTCACGTTGCGCTTCGGGGTCGAAGGGCAGAACTATACGATGGTTGACGGTTTACCGCAGCTTAAAGATGACGAAGCCACCAAGAACCGGCTTTATAACGCCGGCGATATGATCATGATTTCCAACGGAACGGATTTCGGCAGCTTGGATAAAAATCTGGCAGGGATGGCCTTGACTTACTCCAAACCGTACAGGGACGAATCGAAGGTTGCGCTCATGAACGGCATGCAAGATGGCATTAAGCCTGTTCGCTTCGATCATCCGCTTGCTTCCGAAGCCAAATACGGCAAATCGTTGTCGGATAAATACGAGGAGATTCTTGTGAAGGCCATCATGGCGAAGACTGGCGATTTCAACAAGGTATACGATGACGGCGTGAAGGATTACATGGCAAGCGGCGGGCAGGAAGTGTTGAAAGAAAGACAAGAGGCTTACCAAGCCATGAAGAATTAAAAACCCTTATATGCTTGCAAAAGGCTTCACGCATGAAGGCCTATTGCTTTCATGCGTGAAGCCTTTACAGACCGTGAGGGGAATGGGGAGTGGGAGCGTTGCAGCGATATATGATGAGGTATTGGCAATTGTACGCCATGCTTGCTTGTCCGATCGCTTTTTTCATCGTATTCAAATACATCCCGATGTACGGCGTCACCATCGCCTTTAAGGATTTTAACTTCTTCCAAGGCATTATGAAGAGCAAATGGGTGGGCCTCGAGACGTTCCGCGAGATTTTCAGGATGAAAGATTTTTATACATCCGTTCGAAATACGTTCATGTTGAACTTTCTGGATTTGATCTTCTCATTTCCCGCACCGATCATCTTGGCCATCATGCTGAATGAGGTCCGTGTAGTTTGGTTCAAGAAAATCTCGCAAACGATCCTGTACCTGCCGCATTTTATTTCCTGGATCATTATCGGCGGCATTGTGTATCAGGTTTTCGCCACACATTCCGGACTGGTCAACGAGGTTCTCAGGATAGTCGGCATTCATGCGATTCCGTTTCTATCAGATAAGCATTATTGGCTGTTCACTTACTTGGTGATCGGCATATGGCAAAGCGCGGGCTGGGGGACGATCATTTACTTGGCCGCATTGACGGGAATCAATAAAGAGCTTTACGAGGCGGCGGAGGTGGACGGAGCATCCCGGCTGAAGAAGATCCGGTATATTACGCTTCCTGGGATGAAGCCGACTATCATTACGCTGCTGATTCTGAAGATGGGCGAGATGGTGCATATCGGCTTCGACCGGCCTTTCGTCATCGGTAATATCATGGTTCGGGAATACTCGGAAGTGATCAGCACGTTCGTATACCGAATGGGCTTGCAAAGCGGCAATTATTCCATTGCGACGGCGGTTGGCTTATTCCAGGCGGTAATAGGGCTGTTCTTTGTCATCGCGGCGAATTATATTTCCAAGAAAACTACCGATCAAGGAATCATATAAAGCCTGTTCCGCAGAAAGGAGCATCCCGATGGGCACTCGAACTAAATATGGCTTGCTGGATGTCATCAACCTCGCGATTCTATTTGTTTTTCTTTTGTTGTGCTTGATTCCGTTTTTTCATATCATCGCCATTTCGCTCAGTTCCAATGCGCCGATCATGAGCGGCAAAGTAACGATTTTCCCTATGGAGTTAAACTTTGACGCTTATACGACGGTCATTCATGACAGCACGATGGTCCGTTCGCTGGGATTTACGGTGCTGCTGACCTTATTGTATACGGTACTGTGTATGATCATGACCATCATTGCGGCGTATCCGCTCACGAAGACGAGGCTGAAGGGCAGAAAATTTTTTATGTACTTGATCGTATTTACGATGTTTTTCGGCGGCGGCATCATTCCCGATTATATTCTAGTCAAGGAACTCCATTTGTTGGACAGCATTTGGTCGTTGGTTTTGCCTTCGCTTGTTAATCCGTTTTATTTGATCATCATGATCTCTTTCTTTAACTCGCTCCCGGCAGGGCTTGAGGAATCCGCGGAAATCGACGGAAGCACCTTTGTCGGCATCCTGTGGCGGATTATCCTTCCTCTGTCCATGCCGATCCTGGCTACGTTAAGCCTGTTTTACGCGGTCAACCGCTGGAACGGCTTTTCCGACACGCTGTACTACATTACGAATCCGGATCTGTATCCGTTGCAATTGAAGCTATATCAATTGATTATCAACAGCTCCTCGCCCGAGCTGCAGTTGCAGGAAGGGGCTAACGTTGCGCAAGTGATGCCGGAAAGCCTGAAAGCCGCGAGCATCATGTTCGCTACGATTCCGATTCTGGTCGTGTACCCTTGGCTGCAAAGATATTTCGTCTCGGGGATTATGCTGGGTTCGGTCAAGGGATGATGATTGGGGAGGACAAAAGATGTACGCCAAACTGGTGAAAGTGAACGATCAATGGGTGAGAAATGCCTTGGAGAGACAGGTGCTTGAGCCAAGCAGCCGCTATTACGGGGGCGTGACTGATTTGTTCAGCGGGATTGCTAGACCCAACCATGTGGGTACGGTGAACGAATTGGCGGTTTGGACAACGGCGATCGTGAATCCGGATTCCGCTTATTATCACGATGCCGGGCTGCTCTCGGCCATGGAGCGGTGTGCGGATTTCCTGTTGAACCGACAGCATGGCGACGGCACGATCTCCCTCGGCTCCACGAACTTCCATTCGCCGCCCGATACCGCCTTCGTCATTGATTTGGTCTCGAATATGGTTCGGCTGCTGGAGCAGGAGGGATGGCCGGAGTTCGGCCAGGTGGCGGAGAAGCTGGAGCTGTTCCTGCAGCGGACCCTGCCGGCCATGCTGACCGGCGGCTGCCATACGCCGAACCACCGATGGGTGATCACGGCGGCGCTCGCGCTGCTTTATGAACGCTTCCGGGATCCTGCGCTGCTAGTGAGGGCCGACGAATGGCTGGCCGAAGGGATGGATCTCACCGAAGACGGCGAATGGACGGAGCGGAGCAACGGGATTTACAACGCGGTCAGCGACATGGCGCTGTTTCATGCGGCGCGCGTCTTGCAGCGTCCCGAGCTCCTGGAGCCCGTACGCCGGAATCTGCGCATGATGGTGTATCTGGTTCATCCTTCCGGAGAGGTCGTGACCGATTATTCCGGCCGGCAGGATTACGGGCACGCGGCGACCATGGCGAACTATTTCCTGATCTGCCGCTTAATGGCCGCCCACGACCAGGATCCGTTGTTTGCCGCCATGGCGGACTATGCCTGCTCGTTCCTGATCCGTTCCGGAGAGGCGGACAGCCGGTCGCTGCCGAACGGCCAGGCCATGATGGCCTACTTGCTGTATCCGGAGAGCAGCATCGACGGTTTGGAGCGGGCACCTTTGCCGCAGCAGTACGAGAAAATTCTGAATGCGGGCTATCCGATGAAGGATAATCTGCGCAAGATGGAAGGAGTCGGCCACCACTCGCAAATCCATCACAGCAAGATGCACACGGCGTTCGGCTCGCCGCTTGTGCGTATCCGCGATCAAGAGGATAGCGTGACGATCATGACCGGCGCGCCTTCGTTTTTTTCGCTGCGTCATGGCAAGGCTGATTTGCTTGGCGTGAAGCTGTCTACCTCTTTCTCGCCGGGGATTGTCGCGTTCGACGAGTTCGCTGCCGCGGACGGAGAATACAAGCTGGCCAAGACGATGGAGAAGGGCTATTACGGCCCGGTTCACCGGTCGATGCTGCCGGATTCCCGTGGGATAAACGAGACCAGTCCCTGGTATCTGCTGCCGCACCAAGAACGGCCCTTAACGCATCTGCAGCAGCATCGGCTGGAGGCCCAGGTTTCCCGGGACGGAGAGGAATGGATCTTCCATGTGAAGTCGGACGAACTGGAAGACGTATATACGCAATTGACCTTTATTTTCGGGGCGAACGGCTGCTTGTCCGGGGAAGGATTGGAGCCGGTCAACGGGCACCAGTTTTTCTTCAAAAGCGGTTCGCTTCTCTATACGGAGGGTCAGGATACGATTGAAATTTCGGGCGGCGCATACGAGCATTGGCTGCCGGTACTGCGGGAGGACCGCCATCCGGCCGGGAACGGCTGCCGGTATGCGCATATCAATCTGATCACGCCGTTCGAGCGGACGTTTATCGTACGATTGGGGACGAAGCAGGAGTAATGGACGAATGGCAGCAACGTTCGCGGAAAGGTTGTGACAGGCGGCATGACGAGTTATTTCGATGGCCATGAGAGTATCTATAACCGATTCGGCGAGGACGACGAGGGGATTTTGAAGGTGTTGGCCAACCGGTATATCGGGGCGAACCCGGAGGTTCCATTTACGTTTAGAGTGTTCCATTCTTCGGGTGTCCTGCAGACGGAAGACGGCTTGTATGATCTGAATCTGCTTCCGAAGCTGCCTGACGCGCAAGCGGGGCAATATGCCTATGGGTACGCACTGGTTTGGAGCGACAGCGAACGCAATATGGATCTGGTGCTGAATCCGCTCGGGCCGATTCGATTATTTTTCAACCGGGAACTGATCTACCGCTCCAATGTCATCGACGAGATCAAACCGGATGCGAAGGTGAAGCTGAACCTGGATTTCCGCAAGGGATGGAATAAACTGCTGGTTCAAGCGAAGAAAACAACTTCCGGCTTCGGCTGTTACATGGGAGCGGACGAAGCGAAGGTGCGTATTCTGAACGTTCTGTCTCCCTTCGGCGACAGGAAAGGGCAGAGCGGCTGGATTTATTCCGAGCCCACCTATGACGATCTCGCGGACCGCCTGATCCGGATGGAGCCGTTTGATTCCGAATGGGACAGCGGTTTGGTCTGGTTTCCGAAGATGGCTTGGGACAAGAAAGAAGCTCAGGGCGCGTATGCTTGCGAGCGGTTGTTCGGATTGCTGCCGGGACAGCATGCGTACGCATGGTCGGCCTTGAACATACCGGCGGCGGGCGGGAACGCCTCGTGCGTATTGGAAGGAATAACGGCAGGGCCGCTCCGGATTTGGGTCGGGGACCGATTGGTCGTGGACATGCTCGAAGCGGGCACTTTTCGGCAGGAGATTGTACTGTCAGGCGGGAAGCATCAAGTCGGCGTGAAGAGCACTTGCGGCGAAACCCATTGGGGGTTTGAGCTGGGCGCAAGTGTGGCAGGGTCGGAGGATGCTTTCTCGCAGCCGCATGTTGTGCACGGGACGGAGGCGGTTTGGTTTTATCTCGGTCCGTTCTCCGTTGGTCAAGTTGAGCTTGCGCCGCAGGAGCTGTTTACCGTCGAGCGGATGTTTAACGGCGGCTCAGATAAGGAAGGGCGTCTTATCCAGCGCTATTGGCAGTTGGACGGACCGGCGGCGCGGATTCGGCCCTATTACGAAAACGCGATGTTAAGCAACAAGTGGACGACGAGCGGCTTAACTAATTTCGCCAGATGGGATTATCCGCTCGGGGTGACGATGTACGGTCTCCTCCAGGCGGGCCGATTGCTGGAGCGGCAGGATGTAATTGAATATGCCGTGGCGCATATACGCGCCTGCACGGCGATGTATGAATACTCCCTGTGGGACCGGCAGGTCTACGGCTTCCCTTCGATCAACCAGCAGTTGGTCCTGATCAAGATGCTGGATAACTGCGGATCCTTCGGCTCGGCGATGCTGGAAGCCTATCCGGAATGCGGGGATGAGAGCTTCTTGCGCATCGCGCAGGACATTGCCGACTTTATGACGCACGAGCTGGAGAGGAAACCGGACGGCGCTTTTTACCGCAAATGCATGGGCCAATATTCGGAGAATACGATGTGGGCGGACGATCTGTACATGAGCACGCCCTTTCTCAAGCGGTTTGCAAGCATCACTGGAGATGACCGGTATAAGGAAGAGGCGGTGAAGCAGTTCCACTTGTTCAAGCAGTACTTGTATATGTCCGGGCAGCAGATCATGTCGCATGTGTTCGACTTCAAGTACGGCGTGCCGACGGAGATTCCGTGGGGGCGCGGGAACGGCTGGACGATTTTCTCGCTCAGCGAGTTCCTGGAGTCCTTGCCCGAAGATCATACCGAGAAGCCGTTACTGCTGGAGTTATACAATCAGCTTTGTGCCGGGTATATAGCGCTTCAAGCGGAAAGCGGGCTGTGGCGCCAGATCCTGAACGAGCCGGATGCGTATGAGGAGGCGTCCTGCACGGCCATGTTTACGTATGCGTTCGCCAGAGGGGTTCGCTTCGGCTGGCTGCGGGAGCCCGGCCTCTATGCGGCGGCCGCCATGAAAGGCTGGAGAGGGTTAACCCGCATATCCATCGACAGACACGGCAACGTGCACGGCGTTTGCAGCGGATCGCGGTATTCTTTTGCCTCCGATTACTATATGTACGATCTTCTGACCGTCACCAACGATAATCACGGCATCGGCATCATGCTTCTGGCGGCAGTGGAAATTCTGAAGCTGAAACATAGTCTCGGATGAACCTCCCCTACTTACGCTTCGCTTAGAAGTAGGGGTTTCTTACCAGCCACACCGTTACTTTCTGCAAACAAATAGGTTGACTACTTGCTTTCGCTGCCAGCAGCGGAAATCTAACGGTGTGGT
>NZ_JBEPYQ010000084.1:0-31268 GCF_041641335.1 Cohnella sp.
TACAATAAAGGAGCTTTTATGTGTTTGACTACGAAAAAGCAATCATAATATTCCTAATATAGGTAATTATGGCGAGTAATTTTTCATGTTAGGTTTGATGCATGAGTAGTGCAAAAAAGTGCCTTGGAGGTGGCGAGACGGGAGCGTGGAGGCCAAAAAAGTGCCTTGGAGGTGGCGAGGCGGGAGCGTGGAGGCCAAAAAAGTGCCTTGGAGGTGGCGGGACGGGAGCGTGGAGGCCAAAAAAGTGCCTTGCCGATAGCCCGACGGGAACTCTGAGGCCACAAATGTGTCTTACGACCAGCGGCCGGGGCCCGCGCATAGTTTCGCTTAACCTCCCTCGGGACTATGCGCCTGCTGCGTTCTTCCCCCCTCGCGGTTTCCCGAAGGCTTTCACTCCGAAACTGATTGCGCTTGCAAGAGCACAAGAGGCCATTCCTGCATCCGACGGATGAGGGGATGGCCTTGTTTGTTTGATCGTTCCCGATACCTGACATCGTATAAGGGGAATGCCTTTCGCTTTTCAACTGCCGGACTCACCGTACAACATCAGAAATGCGGATGCTCAGTCAAGCGATTGTGTTCGATTTTCGCATACATACATTCAGTCAGTCAGGCAGATTAGCGCAATTTCTAATGCGTTTGCCCTGCATAGGGCTAGGGCGCTCTCTCGCCTAAACGGACTTCAAACAGCGCGGCCTCGATCCACGTCCCCCGTTCGAAATCCCGGCCCCGCACCCTCACGCGATCCGGGTAAACCTCCACGTAATAGCCTTGGCTGCCGTCCTTATGCTCGTCGTCATCCGTCCACAGGTAACCGACCGAAGCCGCGTTGAACATCGCCGGGAGCCGACTTTCGCCGTCGTAGAAAGCGTAGGGGGCTTCCAATTCCCAGTGGGTGTGGCCCGTGAATACGATCGCATGAGGGTGCCTCGCCAGCACTCCCCGCAGCTCCTCGTCCTGCTCCACGCCGTGCCAGCCTTGCGATTCCCGGGAGCCGGCGACCGTATCTTTCAGCGGCTGATGCAGGAAGACGAACGCCGGCCGTCCCGAGGCGGCCTCCTCGCCCAGCTTGGCATCCAGCCACCTAAGCTGTTCCTCCGACAGCGAGCAATACAGCTCAAGCCCCTTCTCCGTGCCCAGGAAAAGAAAAAGATGTCCCTCTATCCGGTGATCGTGATACGGCCCTGCCATGCCGGTAGCTTCCAGAAAACGTCCCAGCCGCGCCTCCCATATCCCCAACGCGATATCGTGATTCCCCGTCGCGAACCTCGCGTCCGGCAGCCGGTCTCCGTACTGCCGCCAAATCCGCTTCAGCTCCTCGTACTCTTCCGGAAAACCGTGGTCGGTTACGTCGCCGACGTGCATAATCCCGCAGCTGTCCGCCGCGTTCTCCGCTATGTCCCGAAGGGCGCGTTCCAGATTCCGGTTGTGCGCATGCTGCGGATCGGCGGTCACGTGCGTATCCGTGATCACCTGGAAAGACAGCAGCGGACGTTCTCCGTTCCCTTCATGCCCGATTGCTTCCATTCGCTTCCGAACCTCCTGTCGAAAATATTCCAATTCACACTCCTATTTCGCCCCGTCAACCTCTATTCCTCCGTAATGCCCGCTGCTTCTCTAATGTCCCTTGTGGCTCGTGCTCAAACCGACGACCCCGATGACGATAACCGCGATCCATGCGATCGAGGCGGGCGACAGCCGCTCTCCGAAAACGACGAAGCCCGCCAGCGCGATCAGCACGATCCCGACTCCCGACCAAATCGCGTAGACGACGCTGACCTCCATGTAGCCGAGCGCGAAGTTGAGAGCCGTGAAGCTGACGCCGTAGAAGACGAACAGCATCACGGAAGGGACGGTTCGGGTAAAGCTCTCCGACAGCTTCATGGATACGGTGCCCAACAGCTCCATGACGATCGCCAATCCAAGAAACAGCCACCCCATCTTTATTCTCCCTCCCTACTCCTCTTCTTCTATGGCCAGCTCCCGATAGGAGAAGACGACCGCATCCGCGTCGGCAAGCCGCGCGGAGGCAGAGCTTCCCGGTTCGGCGATTCCGATCGCGACGGCGGCGCCCGCCATCTTGGCCATCCGCATATCCCCGTTCGTGTCCCCGATCACGGCGACTTCCGCGCACGGCACGCCGAGCTCGCGGCAAGCCAGCTCCACCATATCGGCATACGGCTTGCCCCGCTCCACCCGATCGGTCCCGACGCAGGCGTCGAAGCAGTCGCGAATGCCGAGCCATTCCAGCTGCCGGACGGCCGAAGCCGTCTCGTCCGCCGTCACGACGGCCAGGGACAGCCCCGCCTGACGGCAGCGTCGCAAGAAATCGAGCGCGTGCGGCAGCGCCGTTACCGGACGGGTCCGCTCCAGATCGGCGTCGGCGTCGCGGCGGCATTCGTCGGCCAGCACCTTCGCCTCCGCCCAGGACAATCCCAGACGGTATCCGTGCCAGGCCAGTATCGTCTGCAGCTCGCCGACCGTTCCCATGGCGAGCGGACCGCTCCGATCGTAATCCGCGATCCGCCCGTCCGCGCCGGCAAGCGCGCCCAACCAGGAGCAGGCCTCCTCCGGAAGCGGAGGCAGTCCCCGCTCCCGAAGCCCGTAGGAAAACCGGGCGAGCATCCGCTCACTCCAGCGCCCCCAGGTGTATATGAAATCGAGCAGCGTTCCGTCCTTGTCGAACAGGATCGCCCGCACCGGATAGCGAACGCCGCCCGCGATCAGATCAGCCATGTCCGTCCTCCTACTTCAGCTTGTCGAGCTCGCGCTGCGCCGTCGCCTGCGCTTCCTTCAGCGCCTCGGCCGCCGGCACGTTGCTAATCTGCACTTTGTCCGCGGCGATCTTGAGCGCGTCGTTGATTTTGCCGCCTGTCGGGTCCTGGAACGGTTTCGAAGCATGCGCCGCCTGTTTAAGCGGAATCGTGCTTTGCGGATTCGCGGCGCTGTACTCTACGAAAGCCGGATCGTCGAGCGCGGACTGGCGAACCGCGATATAGCCGGTGTTCATCGACCAGAAGGCGGTATTCTCCGGACTCATGAAGAAGCTGAACCATTTGAAGGCGGCCTGCTGCTGCTCGGGGCTCGCTTTGGCCGGGATGCCGGCCTGGATCGCGCTGGCGACCGGCTTGCCCGGTCCTACGCCTTCCCAGCCGGGCTGCTCCATCGCGGCCAGCTTCGCGAAATCAAGATCGCCCTGGTCGCCGCTCGAGCCGGTGTAGCCGGCGGCATTGCCCTTCATGACGTCGTCGATCGTCTTGTACCAGTACTCCCAGCCTTGGCCGCCGTAGTGGATGCGCATGATTTGGTCTTCGTGGATCCACTTGCGGAACTGCTCCCACGTGTCGATCCATTCCGCCGAGTCGATCGTAACCGTCTTGCCGTCCTCGCTCAGAATGCTGCCGCCCTTGCTCAGCGTGGCGTCGATCATATTGTCCGCGCCCCACATCGGCTCCCAGCCGTAGAACGTCGTTTTGCCGCCGGATTTGACGGTCATCTTGGCCGCGGCCTCGCCCAGCGCCTCCCAGGTGGTCAACTCCTCCGCTTTGATGCCGTTTTTCTCCAGCGCTTCCTTGCTGTAATACATCACCTGCGTCGTTCCGTACATCGGCAGGAAATATTGCTTGCCGTCCACTTTCCCTTGCTCGAGGAAGGTCGGAATGACGTCGTCCGCGTTGAAATCGGGATCTGCGGCAATCAGATCATCGATCGAAGCGTAATAGCCTTTGCGCGCCCAATCCACGTTGGAAGACAGCACCGCCGCGGGCACGCCGCCGGATGCGATGGCCGCCTGCAGCTTCTTGCCGGTCTCCGAATAATCCGCCTGAACGACCGGCTTGACGATTACTTCCTGCTGGGAAGCGTTGAACTTGTCGATCAGCGTCTGCATATTCTCGCCGAGCTTGCCGCCCAGGCCGTACCAGAACTCGATCGTCACGGGCGCTTGCGGCGCCGGCGTCTCCGACGGGGAGGCGGCGGGCGACTCGCTTGCCGAAGGCGATTGTCCTTCCGAACCTGTCGCGGCCCCTTCGCTTCCTCCGTTCGATCCGCAAGCCGTCGTCAGCAGCAGCGAGCCCAGCAGCAAACCGGCAAATCCTTTTCTCGTTTTCAACATGTGTGTTCCCTCCGATTTTTATATAGATGGATTACTCCTACCCCTTGCTTGCACCCGCGGCCAGATCGACGCTTCGCATGATCGTTCGTTGCGCGACCAGGAAGAGCGCCAGCAGCGGCGCGATCGTGAACGCGCTGGCGGCCATGATAAGCGGCCATTTCAGCCCGTAAGCACCCCCTTCCACGAAAAAGCTTCTCAGCCCGGCCGACACGAGCTGCAGCTCCGGATCTTTGGTGATCAGCATCGGCCAGAAATAGTTGTTGGACTGCTCGATAAAAGCGATGAGCGCCAGCACGGCGAAGGAGGAGCGCGTCAGCGGCGCGATAATCGTCCACAAAATCCGCAGATGCGAAGCCCCGTCGACTTTGCCGGCCTCCACCAACTCGTGTGAAACCTGCAGGAACGCTTGCCGGATCAGAAAAATCGAGAATACGCTCACGCTGTTCGACAAGATCAGGCCCGCATACGTGTTCAGCAGATGAAGCTTGCCGAGAATGACGTAGCCGGGCAAATAGACGGCCGTGGCCGGCACCATGTAGCCGACGAGCACGAGCGCCGTGAAAACCCCTTTCAGCCGAAATCTCATATGAGTCAGGGCGTAAGCCATCATGCCGGAATTGAGGATTTGCAGAACGACGATCGTTCCGGCCACGAATGCGCTGTTGAACATGTACCGCGCGAACGGCGCGGCCTGCCAGGCTTCGGCAAAATTGCTCCACAACGCCTCCTGTGGCCACAGCGTCGGCGGAAACCGCCAGATTTCGTCGTTCGTCTTCAGCGCGCTCGTCGTCATCCAATAGAACGGGAACGCCATCGCGATCGCGGCCGCCGCGAGCAGCAAGTTGCGTAACACCGCGGCAAACCGGTTGGCGGCTCTCATAAAGCTTCTCTCCTTTCAAGGCGGGATCAGGAATAATGAACGGTCCGGCGTCCGACGACAAACGAGACGAGGGACAGCAGAACGCAGCCGACGATGAGCGCGATCGCCACCGACGAAGCTTCCCCGATCCGGAAGGCGTCGAAGGCCGATTGGTAGTACAAATACAGCAGCGTTCGCGTCGATCCGGCGGGTCCTCCCTGCGTCAGCACGTTGATCTGGTCGTAGGCCTGCATCGCCTGAATGAGCTGGACGATAATAAGGAAGAACGTCGTCGGCGAGATCAGCGGGAGCGTCACGCTGACGAGCTTCCTCAAGCCGCCGGCACCGTCGAGCTGGGCCGCCTCCAATAGATCCGACGGTATGTTGCGAAGAGCGACGAGATAGAAGATCATGCACCAGCCCGCCGACTTCCAGACCGTGACGATCAGAACGCCGACGAGCGCCCATTGCGGATCTTGCAGCCAGCGAATTCCGTCCAGGCCGACTCCTCTCAGAACGCTGTTGGCGAGGCCGACCTCAGGCTCGTAGATCCAGGACCAGACGATGGATACGGCGACGGTGGGCGTAACCCAAGGCGAGAACATCAGCAGCCGGTAAAAGGCGCCCGCTCGCATCCGCCCGTTGAACAGCAAGGCGAGCGACAGTCCGATGACAATGACGGGGACGACGCTGCCGAGGCAGAACAGCGCCGTTACGCGCAGAGCCTGATAGAATGCCGGATCGACGAGCAGATTGCGGTAATTGTCCAAGCCGACGAACAGCTTGTCCGGGCTCATAAAGTCCCACTCCATAAAGCTCAAATACACGACGTAACCGAGCGGAACGAACCAGAACAGCGTGAGCGGGACCATCGCGGGAAGCGTGAACAGCAGCGCTTTGAGCTCTCCGCCAAGACGAAATCGATTCATCTTTCCCTCCTTTTCTATCGTTCAATAACGATTGAATATTTGGTATAATCGAGGTGTATGACTAGCATTTCTTCGTTCGTTCAATAATTATTGTACGTTCATTCCGAGAGAAAAGGGTTATTTCCGCGTGAAGCGAAAATAAAGTTTATGTAAAATCTACAGCCGTCCGGAAGATGGGAGAAAACGGCGAAGGGAGCTGCGGCATGAAGAAGGCCACCTCGGGGAAAATGAAGGAACCGACGACGACGCGCGAGGAAGTCCGGTTGAAGGTAATCGACGCCATTGCGCAAACGATGGACTTGTACGGAGTGAATTATTCGTTCGGGCAGCTGTACGGCATTATGTTTTTCGAGGATCGTCCAATGACGCTC
Organism: Cohnella sp.; assembly: GCF_041641335.1. NCBI lineage: Bacteria > Bacillati > Bacillota > Bacilli > Caryophanales > Paenibacillaceae > Cohnella > Cohnella sp. The sequence goes on from NZ_JBEPYQ010000084.1 coordinate 6,274, forward strand.
GAGGAAATGCGCACTCGCATGAACATGAGCAAAAGCAATATGAGCTACGCGGTTCGCTCTCTGATCGAATCGAAAATGGTGACTAAGCTAAGCGAGAAGGACGAACGGAAGGATCTGTACGTCGCCGAGACGGACTTCTTCAAAGCGTTTCAGGCGTTCTTCGCCGCAAAGCTGCAGCGGGAGATCGACGTCATGCGCAAGGCGATCGACGAGTCGCTTCCCGAGCTGACGGAGAGCATTTTGGCGCGGGAGACGCCGGAGGAGGAACGAAATCTGAGCCTGGAAGACCTGCATAAGCTGAAGCACGCCGCCGGTTACTACGAATGGCTGCAGCTCTTCGTCGAAGGAATTCGGGACGGCGCGTTCTTCGAAAGCCGGCAGAACGAAGCGGAAGAGCTCGGCCATTCTTATGCTCGTCTTCGTTCGTCTCCAGATAACCGGCGGACGCCTTGAAGTCCGGCGATCTCGCGATAAGATCGTCAGCGTTAGGGCGTGTATGCAACCTCCGAGGATAGCAGATATGGCCGAATTTTCGTTCCATGCAAGGAACTTTTGTGAAGGCGTACCGGGGGTACGTCAAGCAAAAGTGACGAAGCAGGGGAGATGCCCCTGAGCGGGTTTGCATACACGCCCTAGCGGAACTCAGCAAAATCTAGCTCAATGGTCGCGCTTTTTCAAGATAATCTCTAGACGGAAACTGCTCCTCCATCGCCCTCCAGAACATTCGCAACGCCGGACTGATCAGTTTATTCCGGTGGCGCACCGCATAAATAAATCGTTCGGCTCTCCAGCCGGGAATATTCCGCGACAATAGCTTTCCTTCTGCGACTTCGGTCTGAACGCACGCCTCCGCGATCATCCCGAAGCCGATCCGCTGCATGACGGCCGCTTTCAGCGCTTCGGATCCGGATACCTCCATCGCCACGTCGAGCAGCACGCCGTTCGTTCGCGCCCAGCCGTCCATGAGCGAGCGGCTGATTGAGCCCTGTTCATGGGAAATCAAAGAGTGCTCCGCCAACAGATCGGGGGATAGATCAGTCGCCGCGGCGAGCGGATGGCCGGGATCGAAAATCAGCACCAGATCGTCCCGCGTCAGCGGGAGCGCGACGAGATCCGGATCGTCGACGCGCGTTTGCGAGATGATGCCCAGATCGAGCTCGTATTGCTTGAGCTTCTCCAGGATGAACGGAGCGGGCCGGACGTCAAGCAGGACGGAAAGCCGGGGATGACTCCGTTTTAGCCCTCCAAGTAAAGGCGGGAGCAGATACGTTGCCGGCGTATGCGTGCTGCCGATCGCGAGCTTCCCCGCATGAAATTCCCGGAATGAATCCATCGTCGATTCTGCCTCCGACGACAAGGCGCTGATCTGCGACGCGTAATGATAGAACGCTTTGCCCGCTTCAGTCAGCCGGATCACGTGGTACGATTTCGTATGAAACAGCGAGACGCCCAATTCTTCCTGCAGCTTGTTCAGGTGAAACGTTACGGTAGGTTGGGTGATGTCCAGCCTCTGCGCCACCAAATATAGCTTTTGCAGTTCGACGGCTAACACGAATGCTTTCAGTTGCTGCAAGTTCACGGCGATTCCCCCTATTCGGCCGATCCAACATTAATCATAGATACTATAAATCTTAACCTGCATTTCATAGATTTAATTTAACTCGATGTTAACGAGGGGTTAATTTTTGAATGATGCAGTCCTTGTACACTGAGAAAGCGATCGAATTAAACATATCTCGCCGCAATAATCCAAATGGAGGATGTCATGAAAACAAACCGAAAAATCAAGAGTCTGTCGGCCGCGGCTCTGCTATCCGCCGCTTTTCTTCTGCTGTCGGCTTGCGGAGCAAGCTCCGAAAATTCGAATGCCAACGGCGCGGAGACGAGCGGCGCATCGACGCCAAACGCCGCGAACTCGGAATCGCCGGCAGCACCGGCAAGCGAAGAGGCATCCGAGGACACCGGCAAAACGATTTATTTGTACGGCAACGACTTCGTAGATTTCATCGCGCCCAAATTCGCGGAAGAAACCGGTTTTAAGATCGAGGCGGTTCACTATGGCGGAGGAGAAGCGTTGGCCAAGATCGAGGCCGAGCAAGGCAATCCGCAATGGGACGTATTGATGATAGACGGGCACGGCTCCGTTCGCGGCCTGGCCAATCGCGATTTTCTGCTCACCGGCTGGCGGCCGGACAACCTGGGCAGCCTTTCCACGACGGGAGCCTCGTACGTTCCCGAAGATCTGGCTTATTTCCCGGTCGGCATTCACGCATCCGGCGTTATCGCTTATAACACGAAGCTGGTGTCCGAAGACATGGCGCCCAAGACATGGAAGGAGTTTTTCGCGTTCCAAGGTCCGGTCGGCCATGCCGACCCGGCGGTCGCGGCTCCCGCTTATCCGCTCGTATCGGCGCTGTTCGAGCAATGGGGCGTCGAGGAAGCGGAGAAAAAATACGAGCAGCGGTTCAAAGACGGACTGAACATTTACCCGAAGAATGGACCGGTCGGCAAAGCGCTGCTTAGCGGTGAAATTCAGGTTGCGGCGCTGCAGGAGCATAACGCTTACGAATTGAAGCTGGCTGGGGAACCGGTGGAAGTCCTCTGGCCGGAAGAAGGCGCCCCGGGAAGTCTGCGGATTGTCGCGATTAGCAAGCATACGAAAAACCCGGCGGCAGCCAAAGCGTTCGTCGAATACATGCTGAAGCCGGAAACGCAGCGGCAGTTGACGGAAATCGAATCTACGGAAAGCTTCTTCACTCCGCTCGCCGAAGGGGTGGCAGGAAGAAGCGAGCGCCAGCAGGACGGCAAATTCCTGCTTCCGGATGCCGAATGGGCGGCGGAACACGAAGTGGAAATCAAGACGTGGTTCGCCGACCAGAACGTCAAATAGGAGACCGGACATGAATGCCTCGGAATCGCGTTGGGGAGGCGGGGTAACCCTCCTCCTGTTTCTTTTTATTTTTCTGCCGCTGCTGGCCGTTCTGATGAATGTCGTCTTTCCGGGACTGTTCTTCGGTAAATTCGAATTCCGGGGCTTTGCTCTGATCGGGGAGATCTTCCATCGCCCGTTATGGAGGCAGTCGTTGTGGAACTCGATGCTGCTGGCTCTAGGAACCGCTACGCTCGGAACCGCGATCGGCGGCGCTCTGGCCACGGTTCGGGCCCGCTGGCATTTCTCCGCAGGACGGCTCCTGGATACGGCGGCGTGGCTGCTGCTGATCGCCCCGTCATTTATGATCGCTCAGGGCTGGGTGCTGTTCGCCAGCGCGGACGGCCTTGTCCATCAATGGCTCGGCTGGACGTGGGTAACGTCGTTTATTTTCCAGCCGTCCGGACTCGTCTTCGTCATGGCGCTCAGCAAGTTTCCGTTGGCGTATCTCGCCATCGTGGCTGCGACCGAATGGAACGTCCGACAATTCGGCCAGGCGGCGCGCCTGAACGGCGCCAGGCCGTGGACCGTCTGGAGGACCGTCGAGCTGCCGCTCGCCTTGCCCTCCTTCCTTGCGGGCTGGACGCTGGTGTTCATGGACACGATCGGCGATTTCGGACTGCCGGCCGCTCTCGCGACCGTCTATAAATTCCCGACGCTGACCTACTCCATCTACTCGGCGATCTATCAGTCGCCCGTCCGCTTCGACATGGCCGGCGTGCTCGCCTTCTATCTCGTCCTGCTGCTCGCGCTGGCCATGGCGTTGCTCGTGTTCGCCCTTCGCCGCTCCCGCTTCGATTTCCTGAACGCCAAGGCCGTCAGAACGGCGAAGGAAAAGCCCCGTCTAGCGTGGGTATACAACGCGACAATCGGCGCTTTTCTGCTCGTCTGCCTCGGCATTCCGATCGGAACGAGCGCAGCCGTATCGCTACTGAAGCGATCGGGGGAAGGATTTTCGGTAAGCAATTGGACGCTGGAGCACTATCGCAGCCTGTTTGCCGGAGCGGTCGGCGACCACCGATTGCTCGGCTATTTGGAGGGGCTTTCCCACTCCCTCTCGATCGCGGCGTTCGCCGCCGTGTTCAGCATGCTGATCGGTTTCGCGACCGCCTACGTGCTAAGTTTTACGGAATCCCGGTTCAGATCGGCGCTGCAGCTGTTTTCGGTCGTTTCACTGGCCGTTCCGGGCGTCGTGCTGGGGATCGGCTATATTTTCATCTGGAATCAAAAGTGGCTGGAGCCGTTCGGCCTTCATCTGTACGGCACGCCGACGCTCCTCGTCATTGCCGGGATCGCCGGCGCCATCCCTTACGCCGTCCGGATACAGATGGGCGCGTTCGGCGCTCTGTCCGGCACGATGCTCAAGGCCGCAGCCATCCAGGGGGCCGGGGTGCTCGACCGAATGCGGCACATCGTGCTGCCGCTCGTGCGCCAGTCTCTGCTCATGGCGACGCTTGCCTCGTTCGGCACCAGCATCTTCGATCTGGCGCTGGCCTCAATGCTGAAACCGGCGAATTACTCGTTAATGCCTCTCGTCATTGACCGGGCCTTCGAGTTTTCCCGTTACGGATACGCGACCGCCGCCACCGTCGTCAGTTGCTCCGTCGTCGTGCTGCTGATCTTGACGCTGCAGACCGCCGGAAGCTGGCTGTTCCGCCGCCTGGAACGAAACCGTTAGGAGGACAATGTATTGAGCTCGATCTTAAAGCTGAAGGACGTTTCTAAATCATACGGCGAACAGCAGGTGCTGAAGCCCATTTCGTTCGAGGTCGGGGAAGGCGAACGCATCTGCATCCTCGGCCCGTCGGGCTGCGGCAAGTCGACGCTGCTGCAGCTCGTAGCCGGACTGACCCGCATTGACGGAGGAGAAATCGCGCTCAACGGCGTTGCCGTCGAGCGCGGGAAGGGCTATTATGTACCGCCAGAAAACCGCCCGATCAACATGGTATTCCAGGACTACGCATTGTGGCCGCATATGTCCGTCCTGCAAAATATCGAATACGGCATGAAGCGCCGGAAAGTCGCCAAAAGCGACAGGGAAGCCAGGCTGCGACGGCTTCAGTCGCTGCTGAAGCTGGACGGGCTGCTCGAACGGCTTCCGGCTCAACTGTCGGGCGGCCAGCAGCAGCGGGTCGGCATCGCTCGGGCGTTGGCCACGGAACCTCGGCTGTTGCTCATGGACGAGCCGCTTTCGAACCTCGACGTCAAGCTGCGGACGGATATGCGAAGCGAGCTCGCCGGGCTGCTCGGCGACTTGTCCATCGCCACTCTGTACGTGACGCACGACCGGATGGAGGCGTTCACGATCGCGGACCGGATTCTCGTGCTTCGGGAAGGCGGCATCGACCAGATCGGAAGTCCGACGGAGCTGTTCGAGCGCCCCGCAACCCCTTGGGTGGCCCAGTTGATGGGCTATCATAACCGTCTGAGTATCGCGTTCGGCGACGGCGAAAATCCGATTGGCCTGGTGGCCGGCACGCCGGTCCGGGGCGTGAGGATGACGCCCGGCGCCTATGCGGGAGCCGGCGTCATGATGCTGCATCCGGAGACGATCTCCGTGAACCGAGGCCCTCTGGACGGAGACGGAAATCTGATGGAAACCAAGACCGTTCAAGCGATTTACGAGGGAACGAGATGGCGTCTGATCGTCGAGACTCCAGATAAGCAACCGCTGCACTTGTTCCATGACAGGAGGGTGGAGCCCGGAGCGCCGCTTACGATTCGATTGCCTTCGCAGAGCGTGATGCTGTACGCGGACCCGGCTCCTGCGGGAAATGAGTAGATTGTTTGCGGCTTCCGACATTCATGGCTACGGCATCTTGCTGGAACGTCTGCTGGACTGTGCAGGATACGATCCTCGTACGGACAGACTGTTTTTGCTCGGCGACTACGTCAACAAAGGACCGGATTCGGCCGGCACGCTAGAGCTGATGCATCGATTATGTGGGGAGGGGGCCGTAGCGCTGCAAGGAAACAACGAACGCAAGTGGCTCCAAGGCGTCCCGGACTCGGCCGTTCCGGACGCCTTGGAGGCGGCGCGCTACCGCCGGTGGATCGCCGACATGCCGCTGTGGGCGAGACACGGCCGCTTCCTGTTCGTCCATGCCGGTTTACGCCCTGGCGTCCCATTGCGCGAGCAGACGCCGGAGGATTTGACGGAAATCCGCGACCCCTTCTTCCGTGCGCCGGCGATTCCGGGCAAGACGGTCGTGTTCGGTCATACGTCCACTTCCCGCTTCGGCCTCGCACCCGATGAGGTCTGGATCGGGAACGGCAAGCTCGGCATCGACACGGGCGCCGGTCACGGCCATTATCTAAGCCTGGTCGAATTGACCGAAGGCCGACAGTGGGCGATCTCCGTTACGGAGCCATTCTCCGTTCGACTTGCGCGGCTGCCGGCGTATTGAGCCGTCATGCCAGAGGCCATGCCGAGCGCTATTCCAAGGGCTGTCCGTTCCCTTCCCCCCCCCACTTCAACCTTAGCATCAGTGAAGGGGTGCGGCTGGAGTATCATCCTTCCCACAGAAGCTCGTTATCCCCTTCCGTCAGAGCCCGCTCGGCGAGCCGTCCGTCCGCGAGCCGCAGCGACAGCCGCGCTTCCATGCCGGCGGGAATCGCCGCGCGCACGCGCACTCCGCCGCTCTCGCGTTCCCAGCGCGCATAGACCTGGCCGAGCGGCGTCCAAACCTTCCCTTCCGCGAAGGTCAAGCTTTCCGGCATATAAGGACGGATCGTCGTCTTCGCGTAGCCCGGCGCCTCCGAGCGAATGCCGACGACATATTCCTGCAGCAGCCTTGCCGGATATCCGTTCCAGGCGTGGGAATGACTTTCGATGTCGTCCCAGCCCTCCCACATCGTCGGCGATCCTTGGGCGATCATATGCCCCCACCCCGGATATTCCCGTCGATCGAGCAATTCGAACGCTTCGGCTTCTCGGCCGTTGTCGAACAGCATGCGCAGCATCGGCAGCGACAGCACCGTTCGGCATTCCCAGCTCTGCTCCGCTACGGAAGAGATGGCCGCCTCTCGGTCTTCGGCCGGGACGATGTCGGCATGCAGCGCGAGCGCCGTCACGCCCTGGTGGGTCGCGGACGATTCCGAGCTGTCGCGGAAACGCTTCTTCTCCGCATCGTACAGCTGCGAGACGATCCGCTTGCGCAGCAGATCGGCCTGGGCTGCATACGCCTCGCTCTCCTCTCCTCGTCCGATCAAGCCGGCTGCCCGGCTGACCGTCCGCAGCGCAAGAACTAGCTTGATCTGCTGCACCGTCAGGAACTGCCCTTTGTGCTCCACCGATGGATATGGCCAATCGCTGATATGCCAGCCTTTGTCCAACGGTACGAGCCCTGTGTCCGCATCCCGGATGCTCAGGAAGTAATCGACCATGCGGCGAGCCGTCCCGTAGAACCTCTCCAGTACGCCAACGTCACCCGACGCCTCGTACACCTTCCACATCAGCGTGGCGTAATGAAGATCCCACTCCGGAATTTGCAGATGAAAGTCCGGGTGCCCGTAGTTGATCGGCGCGACGAACGGGAACGTGCCGTCGGTAAGCTGCGCGTCGGCAAAATCGCTAAGCGTCTTCTCCAACACGTCGACGCCCTCGAAATTGTACAACAGCGTCTCCGCTTGCAGGTCGGTGTCCGCGGTATATTGCGCCTGCTCCCGGTGCGGACAATCGACGGTTTGACCCAGCGTATTGTTCTTCTGCGTGCGGATGCAGGCGGCATACAGCTTGTTCAGATGTTCGGCCGAGCACGAGAACTCGCCGGTCTGGGCCATGCCGGTATACGCCCAGCATACCTTCATTTCCCCCTCGGCGATCTCGCGCGGATAACCCGTCACTTCCACATACCGGAACGCCTTGTACGAGTAATCCGGCTGCCACGTCTCCAAATCGTCCCCGCGCATCGTATATTCATCGTAGTAACGGTCGGAAAATTCGTTGGTAACGTTGTGCTTCACCCGTCCGTTCTCGTCCAAATTCTCCGAATAACGCAGCCGGACCGTCGCTCCCGCGATTCCCCGCAGCGCAAGCCTCGGCCAGCCCGAGACGATCGCTCCCGCGTCGAACACCTGCGCGAATTCCGCTTCCCCGCCTTTGGGCTGAGGAAGCTTGACGCCTTCGATCTCCTCGGCGATCGCGCCCTCGGGAATGCGCTGCGCCTCCATCGGCCAATCCTCGCGACCGATCCGTGCCGGCTTCGCCCTCACCGCCGCGCCTTCCTTCCGCCAGCCCGCATAGCGCCACTCCGGGTCCAGCTTGCGCGCATCGTAAGCTTCGATGGCCGACATCCTGCGGTTTTGCTGGTACGGCGTTCCGACGGCATGGGGCGTATCCTTCAGAACCTGCCAAGACGCATCCGTCTTCACGGCCGTCTCCATCCCGTCCGCGTAAACAAGCTGAAGCTGCAGCCTGAAGCCCGGTAAACCGTCGTAATAGTTTTGGCCCCCACCGCCCAAATAATGGACGTCCGCCGTTAAGCAATTGCGGCCGGCCGTCAGCAGCTCCGTGACGTCGTAAGCCAAGTAAGCTTTGCGCTTCTCCGGATTCGTCGGAGCCGGGGACACGTACCCGCCGAGCCTCGCCCCGTTCACGTACACCTTGGCCGTATTGTGCGCCGAATAGAACAGGATCGCCTGCTTCAGCGGGCCGCGCACGCGGAACTCTTTGCGGAAATAAGCGAAATCGTTAACGCGGACGCGCCTCGACCGCCATATCCATTCCGCTTCCCATGCCGCCTTAAGCTCCTTCCGGTGCTTGCGCCTCTCCCTCTCGTATCCCGTCATCCCAACCGTCCTCCCCGCTGGCTTTTTTTCCAGCATATCATGCTTTTTTTCGTTGCTTATAGGGGGGTTAATATGATATCAATAGGGCAAACACATCCTATTCGCAAGGGAGAAGGGTACATGGCCTCTTCGCCGTTCACGCTGGAAGGCAAGCTGTATTGGACGCCGGACTTTCCGATCGCCGTCACGAGGGAGCGGGAACGGTTCTCTCTGCCGATCCACATTCACGATTTCGTGGAAGTTCAGTACGTTGCGGAGGGAAAAGGATTCCATTACATCGGGGACGAGCGGCTTTACGTGGAAAAAGGGGACTTCTTCATCATTCCGATCGGCACGCGCCACGTCTACCGTCCCGCATCGGAAGCGCCGAAGGACGAGCTGATCGTGTACAACTGCCTGTTCGATCCGTCCGTTCCGCGAACGCTGGCGCTGGCATACCCGCTGCCGGGTCCGGCGCTGGAGCTGCTGTCCGGGGAGGACCGGCCTTACCGCCGGTTCAAGGATTCTTATAACGAGGGAAAAGTGTGCATGGAAGCTCTGTATCGGGAATATCAATCGCAATTGCCCGGCTACGAGGCCGTTCTCTACGCGCGCCTGACCGAGCTTCTCGTGTGCCTGCACCGTCTGGAGCCGGCCGGGCGCCCCTCCGCTCCGGCAAGCTCGCGGCTGGCCGCCGCGCTCGAATATCTCGAACGCAACTGCGAGCGTCCGCTTACGTTGCCGGAGGCCGCCGCCCTGCTCCCGGTAAGCCCAAGCTACATGCAGCGCATGCTGAAGCGGGCGACGGGGCAATCGTTCACCGAGTACATGCAGAACCTGCGAATCCGCAAAAGCTGCGAGCTGCTGCGCCGAACGGCGTTGCCCGTCAAAGAGGTGGCCGCTAGGTCGGGCTACCGCGATCTGAAGTTTTTCCATGAGCTGTTCCGCAAAAAGACGGGAAGGACGCCTCGCGAGTATCGAGTTCATCAAAACTGACTTGGCTTCAAAACGACTAAACCGCTCCTTCGCCGCTTCCTGTCCAAGCCGCGATCCGCCCGCGAAGCCAGTCGTTGATCTCGATCGGATACCGGCTCGAGAAGCGACTCGGTAACGCACACCCAGTGGCTGAAATCCGCGCACAGCGCCAGGTCGGCGAATTCGTTCAGAAGCCGGGCCGTCGTCCAAGGGCTTCCCGACGCGGTCCAGCGCCCGCGACCGGCTTCTTCCGCACCGTCCCGGCGCTGGCCTCATGTTGGCCTCGTTAGCACTCGGCGTCTGTCATCGCGTTCGTATAAATCCGTTTGTATTCGTCCGGCTTTACCTTGACCGACGACTCGCAAGCGTAATGCAGCTGCAGCGCCCTGCGCCGCTTGGCCGATTGATTCGGCGGCGTGCCGTGATGAAGCATGCCGTGAAAAAACAACGCGCCCCCCGGCGGCAACGGAACGGCGACGTCGCGGTCGACCCGAACGTTCGTATCGCAGATCTGCCAGTCGCGAACCGCGTAATGCGGCACGCCCCCATCCATGTGCGATCTCGGAATGACATGCATGCAGCCGTTGTCGAGAGCGGCTTCGTCAAGGGCGATCCATACGCCAACGATCGGTTTATCGAAAGTCAGCGGGCCGTAAGCCATATCCTGATGCCAGGGCTTTTCTCCTCCGCTGTGAGGCGGCTTTAGAAGCGCCATGTCCTGGACGAGCACCGGCTCTTCTCCGAGCAGGCTCCGAACGACTTCCAGCAGCTTCGGATCGTAGGCCACGATTTTCAGCGTCTCGTCGACTTTCACGAATTCGTGAACTTTGCGCACGGCAAGCTCCCTTTCCTCTCGGCTGTTCAATTGGTCCTGCGGCTTTGTGAACTGGATTTTGGCTCCTTTGGCGTCCTCGAAAATCAGGCTCATCAGCGCCTCCTTCGAGCGTTCGACCTGCTCTCCGTCCAACACTTCCGCGACGGCAAAATAGCCCTTCTCCTTGTACTCTAGAATCTTCTCGGGACCGACGTCATCCAAAGACCCGATCAAAGGCTCGACAACGTCGTATTTGTACAGCTTGACGGCGATCTCCTCGGGGGTGAGCTCCTTACTCATCGCTACGGAGCCTCCGTCGTACAACGTCGAAGCCAGCTTTTCCTTGTCGAATGAGTTTGTACTCATATGCGCAACACTCCCTGATTGAAATTGATTATTTCTATCGATATAATAAATAAATATCAAGAAATCAGGAATGTTCCGAAGCTCCAATTATTTGTAATGAAATGCATATCGACAAGGAGGTCACCTCTCATGGACGATCGTCCCGGCCCCCTCTCCACTGACCGGATCGATTTCCGGGAGTGGTCCGCCAGCCTCGGCGAACTCTCGTTCCGAAGCGGCGGCAATTCCGGAAAAGCCAAATGCGAAAAGGATTGGAACTGGAAACCAAAGCCGCTCTCCGACTACGACTTGTGGTACGTCTTGTCCGGGTACGGCCGGATCCGCATCGGACCCGACGTCCATTCGATCACTCCCGGCTCTTGCTTCCTCCTTCGTCCCGGCGAAGTCGTCTTCGCCGAGCAGGATCCGGTGCGCAGATTAACCGTGATATTCGTTCACTTTCGCACGGAACCCTCCATTCCCGGGAAGAGCGCGCCTATGTTCAAGGCGACGGCTCCGCACTTACATCCCGAGTCCGTACTTCACTCCTTGCCGACGCTTGTCGTCATCCGGGACGCCGCCTGGTTCGAGAGTCTTCTGAACCGGTTGCTGACGTTGGACGAAGAAGTGCGCACCCCCGCGACGGAAGCCGAGTTCGACGCCGTTCTCAAGGCCGCGCTCCTGTCGCTGCTCCGGGAATCCGCCTCCGAACGCGCTCGCGGGGGGAGCCTTCATCCCGCAGTGAGGCAGGCGATCCGGCTCATGAAGGAGAACGCCGCCTCTCCGCTCACCCATGAACAATTGGCGGAAATTACCGGCACTTCCGCGCGATACTTAAATGTCTTGTTCAAAACCCATACAGGCACTTCAGTCAAAACCTATCTCGCGCGGGTTCGCGTCGAACGCGCCTGCCAACTGCTCGCGGAGAGCACAATGAACGTGTCCCAGATCGCGGATACGCTCGGTTATGCGGACATCTATTTTTTCAGTAAGCAATTCAAGCAATTTACGGGCGAATCGCCCACCCGTTATCGAAGCCGAGCGCACGAATCTCGCAGCCATTAAGCCGCAAATGCGGCTTAATCCGCGCCCGGATCCGCTGCGTACTCAAGGGGACTTTTTCCCGTCGCTCCCCGAAACACGCGGCTAAAGTAGGTCGGATCGGCAAACCCGACCTTGTCCGCGATCTCGGAAATCATGTGCCGCTTCGTGGCCATCAGCTCCTTCGCCTTGTCGATCCGGTATTGGGTCAGATATTGGATAAAACCGATGCCCGTCTCCCGTTTGAACAAAAATCCGAGGTAATTGCGCGACAAGTGCAGCCTAGCCGCGATCTCGGCAAAAGACAGCGAAGACGCGTATTCCGTCTCCACGATGCGCTTGACGGCGGTGACGTAATCCCCGGCAGCCTCTTCGTCGTCCGAGCCCGCCTCCTTGACGAGCTCCAGCACAAATATCCGCGTCGTCCTCGCGACCTCCTCCTTCGTCTCGGCCGACTGGATATCCCGGATGACGCGAAGCGGCTGCACCGCCTCCCCTTCCGGAAGCTTTCCGCCTCGCCCGGCGAACCCGACAGCAAGACTCCCGATGAGCGCGATCGAAGCGGTCTGCGCGAGCCGCAGCGACCCCGGCCGTCGGGTCATCTGAGCTTCGATCTCCGTCCACAGCCTCGCCGCCTCCGTCTCATTACGACAGACCAGCGCTTCGACGAGCGGCCGAATCCGGTCTTCCGGGTAAGCGTCAAGCTCCGCCAGTACGCCCGGATCTTTCTCCTCGCCCGCGACCAAGAGCAACTGGTAGCCCTCGTTCTCCGTCAACCGCAGCAGATCGAACGATTCCTTGTACGACAGAAAGTAGCGATCCGTCCGTTCCCGCCAGCTGCCGACTCCCGCGTTCGATTCGATCGACAAATACCGGCCGACGTTCGCCATCAGCGAGCGTCCGAGCCGCTTCGCCCGTTCTACCGTCTCGCAGGGGTCCGCCCCGCAGACGAAGATCGGCAGCCGGTCTTCCGAGTAACGAAGAGGATAGGCTCGGGCTTCCGGCTCCGATCGAAGCGTTTCCTCGACGATGTTCATCGCGGAAAACTTGAACAGCAGCCAATCCCGTTCCGATCGATCTCGGGGATCGCCGGCGCGGTACAACTTCAGCGTGAGCACGAGCGCTCCCCGCGCCACATCCTCGTTCAGCTCGTAGAGTTGAAGCTGTTCCAAGGAAATCTCGCGATGGCTCCGTCCCGCCGTCGCGAGCTCGTTCAGGAACTGCTCCCGGAGCACCGGCAGCTTCCTTTTTATCAATTCCGCGAACTCCTCTGCATACCGTTTGCGCTTCGCCTCGTTATTCATCGACTGCACGACGTCGTACAAAATCTGTTCGATCTCCGGCAGCACGATCGGCTTCATGATATAGTGCAGAGCGCGCAGGTGGATGGCCTTCTTGGCGTATTCGAACTCGTCGTATCCGCTTAGGATAAGGACGGAAACCTCCGGGTCCTCTTGGCGAACGAGCTCCAAAAATTCCAGTCCGTCCATGACCGGCATCGTAATATCGGTAATGATCAGATCGGGCTTGCGCGCGCGGTACGACTCCAGCGCTTCGAGCCCGTTCGAAGCCGTATCCACCGCCCCGACACCCAGCTTGGCCCAATCAACCAAGCCGGCCATATGCTTCGTAATGTGGTTTTCGTCGTCCACGATTAACACCCGCATCTCATTCTCCTCCTTTCCCGTTCGGAATTCGCGCCAGCTTCGGAAGGCGGATTTCCAACCGCGCTCCTCCTTCGGGCCGGTTTTCAAGCTTAGCTCCGTACGCAGAACCGAAATGAAGCTGAATGCGCTGATTGACGTTGGCCATGCCGTAACCTCCGCTTTTCGCCTGGCCCGGGACTTCTATGGGGTCCACGCCCCGCCCGTTATCCTCGATGACAATCCTCAATTCCTTCCCGGAGTTCGAGAGAGCGCTTACGCGTATCCGGAACGTTCGATCGGCAGAACGTCCGCGGAAGCCGTGCACGATCGCGTTCTCGATGAACGGCTGGAGAATCAGCTTCGGGACGAGCAGTCGGGACGCGGCCGGGTCCATCTCTTCCTCGTAGACGAACGACTCTTTGAAGCGCGCTTGCTGAATCTGCGAGTAGATCGCGCCGTGCTCCATCTCTTCCGCCAGCGTGATGAACGAACGCCCCTTGTTCAGGCTTAGGCGGAACAGCTTGGCCAGTTTGGCCGACATCAGGCTCGCTTCGTTAGCCCCATTGGCGGCGGCCATCCAATTGATCATGTCGAGCGTATTGTAAAGAAAATGAGGATTGATCTGATTTTCCAGAACGCGAAACTCCGCTTCCCGAGCCGCCCTCTGCTCCTTCTCCCGGCTCTCTATCGACGCGGTCAGCTCACCGACCATCCGGTTGAATGAGATCGCGACCTGCCTGTACTCGAAGATCGAATGCGATTCGGAGATGCTCGCGTCGAAATGCCCGCTCTGCACTCTACGGAATGCGCCCAGCAGCTCGGGCACTTGGCGCGTCATGCGGCCGGACAAATAGTAGGCGATGACGATCGTCGCCAGAAGTCCCGCGAGCGCGATCAGCACGACGAAATTGCGGATTTGCTTTACTGGATGGTACATCTGCTCGGCGGGAATCATCTCGATCAGCCGCCACTGCGTCTTGTTCGGGTAGGAATAGATCACGACGTAGGACGTGCCCCCGACGTCGACGACCCGATAACCGTCGCTCTGCACCCTTTGGATCTCCTCCAACCATTCCAGCTTGGCTATGCGCTCCGGAGATTCCGCTTCTGGATAAGAGCTTAGGCGAGAGACGATTCGACCGCCGCTGTCGGTCAGCAGCATCGTTCCACTATACGTCTTGCGTGCGCCTTTCAGCACATCGGAGAGGGATTGTTCCTCCATGTTCATCTCGATCAAGCCGACGACGCGGCCGTTGCTGTTGAAGATTTTGCGAATGTAGGAAATGACGTTTTTCTGCTGGTACTGATTAACGGGATCGAGGTGGGAGCCGAGCCAGAACGAGTCGGAGCGCTCCAGCGCCTCCCGGTCCCATTCGATGGCCGAATACGGAAAAACGCGGTCCAGCGACGATTGAGGCAAATGCTTGAACCGGTCGTTGAACAAACGGATGCTGGAAAGGTAAGGCTTGGAGTAAAGGAACGGGTTGACCAGATTGTTAACCGATTCCCGCCGGGTTTGGAAGAGATCGTACGCGTCGCCGGCGCCGCTCTCCCCGAATGCGTCGATCAAGTTCGGATTGGAGGCGATGACGAGTGCGGTTTCCTCGATGTCGCGAAGACGGGAGCTGATCTGCCCGTGGGTCTGATCGATCAGCTCCAACCGGTTGCCGACCACTTGCTTAACGACGTTGTTGGAGAAATTCCAATAGAATAGCAGGCAGGTGACGAGCAGAAGAATACCGGTAAAACTAATGAACACAAGCAGCAGAACGGGTCTGATCCGCCATTGTCTTTTCTTCATGCCGTCACCGTCCGGTTAATCGAGATGCTTGCTGCCTTCGACGAGCATAAGCAATGCCATAGATTGCCCGTAAGGCATCGGACATTGCGGAATTTCCTTGTAAAAGTCGAGCGTGCGCCCCATTCGCGTGCCGTAGGACACTCCGCGCGCGACGCCGTTCCCGTCGATCCGGTCCAGCACCGCCTTCAGCGCCCGAAAGCCGACCGCTCCACAATCCGCCCCGACGTAGCCCCGGCGAACCGCTTTCAGGATGCCGTAGGCGAATCCGGCCGTCGCCGACGTCTCCTCATAGCTGGAGGGATCGTTAAGCAGCGTATGCCACATGCCGCTATCCGCCTGCAGCTCCGCGAGCTTGCCGATCTGGCGGTCCAGAGACGATAGGAGAAAACCCTTGACTCCGGATTGGACCTCGACCATATCGAGAAAATCGACCAAGCCGGCGGTGTACCAGGCGTTGCCTCGTCCCCAAAGCGCCTCCGCGAACCGATGGCCTTCTTTGAAGGTCCACCCGTGAAAAAAGAGCCCCGTCTTCACGTCCGTCAAATATTTCAAGTGAACGAGAAACTGGCGAACGCTCTCCTGGACGTAATCGTCCCGCTTCAGCAGCATGCCCATCCTGCCGAGGAACAGCACCGTCATGTAAAGCGTATCGTCCCACAGCTCGCCTTCGTTCGGACTGTCGACGGCGGTATGGGCGATACCGCCTTCCGGCGTGCGGGGCATGCGCCCCGCCGCATATTCGGCCCATTCCATGCAGATGTGCAAATATTTCGGCCTAAAAGTCTCTTCGTACAGATAGCTTAGCGTCAGCAGCGGGCACATCGTGTTTACGTTCGGTTTCGGCAAGCCCTCGGCGAGCCGCTTGTCGTACCAGTCCGTCAAATAGCTTAAAATCTCGGAATCTTTCGTTTCTTTATAATATAAAAATAACGAAAACAAACCAACTCCCTGAGACCAGTCCCAAACGTCCATCGAGACGATGCTCGCCGGCGTATCTTCCTTGATCGCCGGCTTCAGGCCGATCATCCCTTCGATCACTTTGTCGATGGCTTGTTCGATCTCTTTTTTTTGCAGCCCGATGCCGTTCATCCCTTCCCTCCATCCTTCTTCGGTCCATCCCCAATCATTGCGTTTCCGGCCCCGCGTCAATCAGTTTTTCATCCCCGTCGTGGCGATGCCCTGAACGAAATGCTTCTGCGCGGCGAGAAACACGATAAAGCTGGGAATAAGCGACAACACGGACATCGCGAACATCGCTCCCCATTGGCTCGTGCCCGAACCGTCGAGAAACAGCCGCAAGCCGAGCGAAACGGTAAATTTGACGGGGTCGTTAATGTAGATCAATTGGGCGAAAAAATCGTCCCACGTCCAGATGAAGCTGAAGATCGCCGTCGTGATCACTGCGGGAACGCACAGCGGGAGGATGATCCGGCAGAACGTCTGGAAGACGTTGCAGCCGTCGATCGTCGCCGCCTCGTCCAGCTCTCTCGGTAGGCCTCGAATAAATTGCACCATAAGAAAAATAAAGAACGGCGCCGAGCCGAAAAAGTGCGGCACGATAAGCGGCAAATACGAATTAATCCAATCGAGCTCGTTAAACAGCAAATATTGCGGAATCAAAATGATCTGCGCCGGCATCATCATCGTAATCAGCATAACGCCGAACAGCGCGCCCTTCCCCTTGAACTCGAGACGACCGAAGGCGAACGCCGTCAGTGAAGCGGAAACGACGTTGCCGACGACGACAAGCCCGGCGACGACAAAGGAATTGGCGAAGAAAACGCCGAAATTCAGCTTCGGAATCCCCGTCCAGCCTTTGGCGTAATTGTCGAGCGTCCACGTTTGCGGCAGCAGCGATAACGACGCGAAAATGTGCGAATCCTCCTTAAAGGAGCTCAGCGTCATCCAGATCAGGGGGTAGACCATGACCAGACCGCAGGCGACCAGCGCGAGATGCAGCAGCGAATGCCGCAGCAGGCGGGAATGCCGAAGACGAGACGTCCGGCTTGGAGAGTGCGCGGAGACGCTCATGCCTTCCCTCCTTCCGACTCGTAGTAGACCCAGAACTTGGACGTCTTGAAAAACGCGAAGGTGAACAACGCGATCACGGCCAGCAGCACCCACGACAGCGCGGAGGCGTAGCCCATCTTGGCGTACGAAAAGCCTTGTTCGTACAGATAAAGCGCATAAACCAGCGTCGAATCCATTGGTCCGCCCTTGGTCACGATGTACGCCTGCGTGAACATCAGGAACGCTCCGATCGTCTGCATGACGAGATTAAAGAAAATGACCGGAGACAGCAGCGGCAGCGTAATGTGGAAAAATTGCCGTATTTTGCTTGCTCCGTCGATCCCGGAGGATTCGTATAAATATTCGGGAATCTGCTTCAGCCCCGCCAGGAAAATGACCATCGAGGAGCCGAACTGCCATACCGCGAGCAAGCAGATCGTATAGATCGCATATCGGGGGTTGGCGGTCCAGATTGTTCCCTGCCCACCGAGCAGCTCCACGATCCGGTTGAATACGCCTTGATCGCCGAAGATTTGTCGCCACATGACGGCGACCGCGACGCTTCCGCCGATCAACGAAGGCAAATAATAGACGGTTCGGTAGAGCCCGATGAGCCGCACATTGCGGTTCATCAGCACGGCGATCAGCAGCGCAGCCGCCAGCTTAAGCGGCACGGACACGAGCACGAACAGGAACGTCGCCTTAACCGACAGATAGAATCGCCCGTCCGCGATAATGTCCCGGAAGTTCTGCAGGCCGACCCAGCGGGCGGCCGATCCGAGGTTGTACTGGGTAAAGCTCAAGTACAGCGAGCCGAGGAGCGGACCGAGAACGAATAACAACAGGCCGACGATCCAGGGCAGCAGAAATAAATAAGCGTTCAGATTGGAGCGAAAAGCCCGATTTCCCATAGCTGCGAACCTCCCGAAAACGGCGAACTCCGGGGGGAACGGAATGCCCGACGCCCCGGAGCCCGCGATTACTTGCCTTGAAGAATGGCGTTCGCCTTGGACATAAACTCGTCGGCCGCTTCTTCGATGCCGATTTTCTCGAACTGAATCTGCTGGGTCGTGTTGATGAGCAGATTCCGGATCTCGCTTGCCCCAACCGGTTGATTCGGATTAAACGGCGTGGCGATCTGGGACAGTTCGTCGATGAACGCGAACTGCTTCCGATCGATCTCGCTAAGCGAGCTCGCCATCGCTTCGCGCACTTTTGCCGAAATCGGCACTCCGCGGTTCGCCCCGAGAATGGCCGCGGCGTCAAGGTCGTTGGTCAGAAAATCCAGCAGCAGCGCCGCTTCCTTCGGATGCTCGCTTCTCGCATAGATCGACCAGGAAATGCCCGCGGAGATATAGTGGCCTTCCTGCCCGCCCGCCATCGTGGGCCATAGCATCATTTGCAGCTTTCGATTAGTAAGCGTTTCCATGCTACCGAGCTGATTGGAGCCCAGGACGAGAACGGGACTGTTGCCGGTTACGATTAGCTGCTTTTCCAGCTCTCCGCTCGATACCGATGCCGTCATCTCCGCCGTCGGCGCCGCTCCCGATTTGCGCATCGCGTCCCAATAGGCGAAGAACTCGACCAGGTCCTGCTTCTCAAAGCCGAGCGCGTTGCCGTCATAAAGCGATTTGCCCTTCTGCCGCATGAAGTACGTCAGAATGTCGCTGTTGTTCATGTAGTCGGGCGTACCGTAGGAGCCCTTGCCCAGCTTCTCCGACACCTGCTTGCTAATCTCCGCGAACTCCTCCCAGGTGTAACGGTCCTTCAAGGCAATGCCGGCTTTCTCGTACAGCGCCGGATCGATCGCGAAGGCCGAGGCGTTGATTCCGGCCGGAAGCATCATCAGCTTGCCTTCGTAGAGACCGATGTCCCGTGTGCCCTGATCGACGTCCGCCAAATTCAGCTCGACGGAGCCCAGATCGAGAAGAGAGCCTCGCGACGCGAAATCGCTCATAAACTGGTAAGTCGTCTGGAACAGGTCCGGCGCGTTCCCCCCGCTCACCTGAACGTTCAGCTTGTCGAAATAGCCGTCGAAGCCGGAAAACTCGGGCTTCACCTTAATGTTCGGATGCTTCTGCTCGAACAGCTCGAGCGCCTTCACCGTCAGATCGTGGCGATCCTGCGTCCCCCACCACAGAATTCTCAGCTCGACTTGCTCGGCGGGCTCCCCGCCTTGTCCGGAGGAAGCCCCCGAACGCGCGGGCTCGTTGCTCTTGCCGCCGTTGCACGCGGCCAATGCCGAAAGGAACAACGCTCCGACGAGGATTAGCGATATACGTTTCATTTTCTATCGTCTCCCTTTTCTGAATCGACTGGTTTCGTAGTTCGCACTACCCTTTATACCGAGCCTATAAAGAGAGCAATCCCCCTTTCCTGAAAGTATAGCTTAACTATACAGGGCAGGGGGATCGACAGAGAATGAAGAAAGCAAAGGGATGCTTGGAGAAATTAACGGTTTTGACGAATTTATGCCTCGGGGCCGACGTATTTCAGTATCGGTCGTAGGTCAGATCAAGCGTGGCGAAGCCGCAAAATTCCGGGAAGCTGCTGAGCACGGCGTTAATCTCCTCCTCCGTGTAGCCCATTTTCCGCAGATGCAATTGCTTAGCCTTCTCCGCAACGGAGTTGGCCGTGACGAAATCGTTGAGCTGCTCGAACAGCTTGGCTCCCCACTTCTTGCCGAAGTTGACGTGGAGCCGCTCGTCGGCGATGTCGTACTCGGACTGCAGCGACGACAGATAATCCCCGAACTGCTTAAACGCCTCGATCGACTTGCGCTTCTTAATGAACGAGCAGGGCTCCATGACCATCGTCAGGCTCGAATAGAACTCGGGAAACGTCCGCTCGAGGTTGTCCGGCGTCAGAGCGGTCGACGGATGCCAGGAGAAGTCTCTCGTGTCGTACCCCATCTGCTTTAATCGGCGCACGCCCATCTGGCTATGGCGAATTTCGTCCCATGTATGCCGTGCGATGTCGTGATAGAAGTCCATCGGCATTTTCTGGATTCCGTAATAGAGGTAGGTCAGGCTTTCGGACGCCGACATTTCGCTCGCATTGATGAACACCATATGTTTCACGCTGTCGTACGTCGGGGAAGCCGGGTCGAACATCGCGCTTTTGTACTTGGTCAAGTCCACGTGCGGATAGTCCGGATCATGGGCGGGCACGACAGGTACGGGACCCGCCGGTTGAACGTCCGGCATCTCCGGCCAGACGAAGGTTTCCTTTGCGCTCCCCCCGTCCAGTCCGTCCCACATCCGCTTGACGAACCGGCACCAGTTGTCGAATCTCGCCCGTCCCTCGGAATCGTCCACGTAAGCAAAGCGAATTTCGTTCGCCATCCACGTCGTCAACGGAGCGCGATCCATCTCGATCATCCGCCACTTGTCGAGCGTAGGCGCTTCCAAAATCGGGTCCAGCTTCTCGACGACCCGATCGTACTTTTCATATAGCTTCCGAACGAAAATGCGATAGGTCGCGGCGAACTCCAGGAAAGCCGGGGCGAGCACAACGGACGAGAATACGCTCGATACTTCCTCAGGGATCCAGGAACGGTCGCTCAGCGCCGGCCCCGGCAGCTCGTTAATTCTCTCCCTGAGATGCTTCATATGATCCGTATGCAAATAAGCCATTCGAACAAGCTCGCCTTTCCGCTCCCACTCGGCTGCCGCCGACATCCAGCCCATCGTCATACGGGAAAGCTCGAACTCGATCCAATAGATTTCCTTCAGCATGATCGCCGTCTCCACCGGCCTCACGAACGAGCCCGTCCGGTCGTTCTCGTTATCCAAAAACCCCAGGTCGTTTACGTCCACTTCTATCGCGTTCGGCTTCTTCATAGTCTTTCACCTCGTCGTTAGGTCTTGACACTACCTTATCCGACATCGGCCAAAAACGCTTGGATCGGATTCTCCATCTGTTGCAGAATCGTCCACGGCGTACGGCCTGCCAAGGCGAAAGGCCCGCGCTCAGTCTCTCATGCTGCTCCGGTAGAAGCCCGGGGTAACTCCTGTAAAATCCTTGAAAGAACGGCTGAAATGGGCGGTCTCGCCGAAGCCGACCCGGAACGAGATTTCCGTAATGGACTCGTCGGTGCCGCTGAGCAGCGACTTGGCGCGGTTGATTCGCTGTAAGATCTGGAATTGATGAGGCGTATAGCCTGTATGCTGCTTAAAAAGTTTGTACAAATACGATTTGGAGATGTGGCGGGCGGCGGCGAGCTCCGTCATGTTCAGGTTTTCGTGGTGATGCTCGGTCAGGTGATCGGCGATTTCGTCCATCAAGCGCCGATACTCGAACGGAATCTCCTTCTTGTCGCCCCGTTCCTCGGAGGCTTGCCTTTCCAGAATGACGAACAGCTCCACGAGCTTCGCCTTGATGAGCAGGGAATAGTGGGGCTTGCGCTGCTCCAGTTCCCGCTCTATCGTCTGAAGCAACTGCCTGACGGCTTCGGCGTCCTCCTTCGTCGCGAGCTGCACCTGCGCCAAGCCGCCGGAATCCGGTCCGAACCAGCCCTCGAACATCCCGACCGCGAACGGAGCGATATCCGCCACAGCTGCTGTATAGGACTCCTCTATCGATAAAATAATGCGTACGTATTCGGAGGACTGCGTCGTCCGGATAAAGTGATACGTTCCGGGCTTGATAATCGTCAGCTTGCCGGGATGAAATCCGTACTCTCGGTCATCCACTCTGCATATCCCGACGGAAGAGCAGGAGAAGTGAAACTCGTAGCCTTCGTGGGCATGCATGAAAGGCATGACGACTGCATCCCGCTTCGTCTGGCAATAGACGGGGAATTCGCTCAGCGTCCGGTTGAAATCCATATCGACGATCCGCGCCAAGTCGTCCATCCGCCGGCCCTCCCTCGCGTTGCCGTTTTCCTCATCGTAGGGCGTTCCGCAAGCGCTGTCAACCGAAATCGCGGACGGTATAGGATCGGGGACACGGCTCGGAGTCCAAGAAATTGCAGCTAAAGTGACATGCTCCCCGACAAAATCAGCTTGCCGAATCTGTCCGAGATATGGTAGTTGATCGCTCCAGTAGGCGACCATGCCTGAAAATGGCGGGTTCCGTCCGGCTCGTCGTCAATGCGGAAAAAGTTGATTCTCCACAGCGTTCCGGCTTCGGGGGCTTTCGAGAAATTGGAGAAAGGCAGCTTAAACGTGTAAGTACGCCGGTCCCCGTCAGCCTCGATCGTCCGCTCGAAGCCCTGCGCTTCCCATTCCGTGTCCGCCTGGAAGCGATCCGGCTCGTTC
The DNA here is from genome assembly GCF_041641335.1 of Cohnella sp. NCBI lineage: Bacteria > Bacillati > Bacillota > Bacilli > Caryophanales > Paenibacillaceae > Cohnella > Cohnella sp. The sequence continues at coordinate 28,865 of NZ_JBEPYQ010000084.1, forward strand.
TCGTCGCCGTGATCGATCATCAGATCGCAGAGCACGCCGTTCGGACTGACGACCAGCTCCATATACCGCCTGCACTTGCCTTCTTCGTCGATGAACATCTCTACGACATCCTGCTCCCACAGCGGATCTTTGCGGTTCGTATACTGCGAGACGACATACGTATCCACGCACTCGAATCTTACGTACAACGCTCCGTCGTCCCAGCAGGCTTTAACATGCGTCGCCTCGCGAACGTCGCCGCCGGTGACGACGTCTACGAGACTGACCGCTGCTATGCGCTCCCAGATTTCGTTCGTGTAATTTACATATTGGCATTGATAAGTCGGAATCTCTGCAAGCATCGACATCTAGACCTCCGTCATTTTCCGAATCTCTGTCATTAAACCCATGAGCAAGGTAGTCCGCTTCTTTAGAACTATCGCAACTTATCAGGATTTTTTTCGTCTATCGGATCGCTCAGCGCAGGTTCGCGAACACTCTCTTCATATCGACCTCGATGCAGGAGAACAGAGGCGAGATTACCCGATCCGGGGCAACGTACGTTTCTACTAGCTGCAGCTTGCCGTCCTCGTTCCGAATAAACTGATCCAAAGTCAGATGAACCGGGTCGACGATCCAGTACTCCTTCAGTCCGAAGCGTTCGAATTGGCGTTTTTTTCTTACTTTGTCGTTATGGCTTGTTGAGGGGGACAAAATTTCGACAGCCAGATCCGGAACGCCTTCAATTCGTTTTTCCTTGATAATAGAGGCATTCTCATGCAAAATGTACACCAGATCGGGCTGAAATTGGTTGTCCTCGTCCAAATAGACGTCGGCGGGCGAATAAAGTAGGGTCCCGTTCGAATGACAGGTCTGATAGAGCATGATGTACAGCGCTCCGGAAATTTGCTGATGATGAATCGTCGGCGCCGCCTGCATATCATAGCGAACGCCCTCGATGATTTCGTAGCGTTCCTCCTCCACTCCGAGAAAGTCCAAGTCGTCCCCGTCATACGCGTAATCCTCGATCTGCTCTTTCACAAGAGGTTCCCGTTTCTTGGACTCGTCCTCCTTGCGCTTGTCCGACATTCTATCACCGCCTCCTCCAAGATGAATCGTTCTTCTGCCAGGCGCCGTTGTGCGCTTGCGTCCTACATACACTACATGCTCTGCACATTGAACTCGCTCGGAGGTAACCCCTTCACGCCAGGCCTGTACACGAACAGGCTTCCCGCCAGCGGCTCTCTGCTAAGCTGCTCCTCACTCAGTCCTACGCTCGCCGACGTGACATACAGCTCGTCCAGATGATCGCCGCCGAAGCAGCAGGAAGTGACCCGGGATACGGGCAGTTCGACGCGCTCCAGGCATTCGCCGGTATCGGGATCGAAGCGGCTGACGGCATATCCGTCCCAATGCGCGACCCACAGCTTGCCTTCCATATCGACGGTCATGCCGTCGGGGTATCCCTGATCGACGGGGATAACTGTAACGGTCCGACGATTGGAGACGCCGCCGTTCTCGGCGTCGAAGTCGAACTGGTCGATCCGTCTCGTGTTCGTATCGATGTAGTACATCGTGCTGCAGTCGATACTCCAGCCGAGGCCGTTGGAGCAGCCGATCTCCTCCACCATCTTGTGTACGTTCCCGTCACCGTCCAACCGATACAGCGCGCCGACCGGAGCCCCGCCCGATAACGGCATCGTACCGGCCCAGAACCGTCCGGCCGGATCGCACTTGCCGTCGTTAAACCGGTTGCCAGATAAATGCGCCTCGGGATCGGCGATCTGCTCCAGTTCCCCCGTCTCCATGTCCAGGAAATGAAATCCGTTCTGCAAAGCGCATACCATTCGTCCGTCCGTCGCCCGCACGACCGCGCCGATCCGCTGCCCTACTGAAACGGCCCCTTCCTCGCCCGTCTTCGGATTCCACATCCGTATTTTCATGCCCTCGATGTCCACCCATACGAGCCGTCCGCTCTCCGGGAGCCACAACGGCCCTTCTCCGAGCGCGGACTTTTCCACGTTGATCGCTTCCGCCCGTTTCGTCATTCGACTCATCCCCTCAGTATGTTCTGAGTACATCCTACTGTAATTGTGCCTAACTTGGCTAGGCGCTCAACAAAGAAAATAGAGGCCATCCCTTGGTTATCTATAAGATGACCTTATGGGACAGCCTCTTTCGGTTCGTTCTATGTCATGCGGACATTTTGCCATGAATGTCGTTCACATCCGAACGCATTACAGCTGTTTATACCAAGCGATCAGATGCTCCGCCCGCCGCCGCGGCCGGGGTTTCGGTATCTTGTCGGGATAATAATACCCAAGATGAAGCGTTCCGGCCACCTTCTCTCCGGACTTCACTCCGACTTCTTGGCGAAATTTTGGATCCCAATTGTATTCGTTAGTTTTCCAGACGACTCCGATCC
>NZ_JBEPYQ010000085.1:0-30867 GCF_041641335.1 Cohnella sp.
CAATGTGTGGAGCTGACGAGTACTAATCGGTCGAGGGCTTATCCTAACGAATGACACGATCAAGCAAGATACTTCACCTTCTTCTTCGCTCCACTTTGGTTCGCATCCAGTTTTCAAGGCGTAAGCCTTGTCATACAAATGATTTGGTCTGGTGATGACGGCGGAGGGGTTCCACGCGTACCCATCCCGAACACGACCGTTAAGCCCTCCAGCGCCGATGGTACTTGGACCGCAGGGTCCTGGGAGAGTAGGACGTCGCCAGGCTGGATGCATGCCCGAGCAGTCGACGAAGTCGACGACCAGGGCCGGAGCAAACAAAAGAAGCACCCTTAACCGGGTGCTTCTTTTGCGTTGCATCGTCCTGTATTATCCAAAAGAAGAAGCGCTGATCTCGATCGGACCTACAACGGTTGCGGTTAAGCCGGCAGTGAATTTTTCAATCGACAGCGTATAGACTTGAGGGCCGGGAGGCGAGTTGCCGTCGATCACCAGCAGCGTGTCCAAATTAAACGTTTCCGCGCCGAACTCGATCCCCACCAACGAATAATAAATCTCCGTCCCGCCGCGGAGAACGCGGTATAAATACTGCCCGAATCCGGCATCTGCCCGCACTCCGACGGTTGCCCGAATTTCGACGAATCTAGGGACGACATTGGGAACGTTGACGATGACCGAAGCGATGTCTGCTCTAACTGGCGTCTGGGGTACAGCAATGCTGACTCCGTCCGTAATCGGAGTGACTACGGTCGCATTATAGTCGAATAAGGTTGGCATATGATTTTCCCTCCTTTGAATTAGGATCAAGATATCTTATGCATGGCCAAGCCGTTGGATTGGACAAACCTCATTGGGAATACCACATTTTAAGTCGAATTGTGCGTTTAGCTCCGCCTAAGCCACAATAGCGAATCGTCAAGAAGGGCGTGTTCGGCTTTTTTTCAACGATTGCCGTCAGTTGCCCATGCTCCCGACTCGTTTAACCATACTATAACCATGTGCACGATGAAGACCTCTGCGAACGGTGGTGAATCGATCGGATGAACATTGCGTTCGACATGTTTTTCGCCAAGACGGAGGCGATGAAGAGGGGGATCGGCCGCTATTCGCAAAACATGATCGAAGCGATTTTGAAGCAGGAGACGAACAATTCCTACTATTACTTCTATCCCGACGTGAGCAAGGGCGCGGACTATCTGAAGGACCAGCTTCAGCAATTTCTGTACCGCAACCGCATCGACGTGTACCATATGACGAGCCCGTTTAATCTGTTCCATCTGCCCGCGAGCTTGTTCCAGGCATACAGCGATACGATGCTGAACAAGGCGTGGTTCGGTTACACCCGCGTGGCGGCCACGCTGTACGACGTCATCCCGCTCGTGCTGGAGCATCAGTACATGAACGATTTCGTCAGGCCGATCTACATGAGGGTCATCGAGATGATCCGGTCGTGCGACATTATCTACGCGATATCCGAGACGACCAAAGCCGACGCCGTCCGCTTGACCGGCATGGATCCGGCCAAGATCAGCGTCGTCATGGGCGGCTACGACCCGAAGTTCAAGCCGCTCCCCCCAGGAACCGCGGCAACGGCGCCGCTTCGCTACGGCATCTCCAAACCTTATGTGCTCTGCACGGGCGGAGACGATCCGCGCAAAAACCTGGCCCGTCTCATCGAAGCTTTCATTATCGCGAACCGCTCCTTGGCCGAGCGGTACCAGCTTGTCATCGTCTACAACTCCTCGGACGACGAGAAACGGGCGATGCTGGAGCAAGCGCGCCTGCTCGGAGGGGAAGGCTCCATCGTCGTGACCGGTTACGTTCCGGACGGCGATCTGGTGGAGCTGTACGGAGGCGCCGATCTGTTCGCTTTTCCGTCGCTCTATGAAGGATTCGGATTGCCGATCGTGGAAGCGATGGCTTGCGGAACGCCCGTGCTGACTTCGAACAACTCCTCTCTCGCGGAGATCGGAGAGGACGCCGTCTACCAGGTCGACCCTGCGAGCCGGGAGAGCATCGCGCAAGGCATCGTCCATATGCTGTCCGATCCTCAATTGGCGCAAGGGCTGGCGGCCAAAGGGCTGCAGCGGTCGCGTCAATACAATTGGGAATCGGTCGCTCTCAAAGTGACGGAAGGCTACGAAAAGGTATATCGGCGCAAAATCGCCGTCTTCGCTCCCCGTCATCCTTTCTATCCTCACACTTACGGCGCTCTGTACCATGCGGTTCCTTATCTGACGAATCGCGGCGAGATCGACGTGTTCGTCGAAGAACGGTTGGACGACCGAATCGGGGAAGAGAGGACGGAGGAGGAGAGCCCGATCGAGGTCTACCTTCATACCGAGTTCGAGAGTCGTAAAACGAAGTACGATTTTATCGTTTACGAGATCGGCAACGGGGAGCGTTATTCGTTCGTCGTTCCTTATTTGGCGGAAATGGCGCGCATTCCCGGCATCGTCGTCTTGAACGGTAGCCATCTTCACGAGCTGGCCTGGATGAATACGGTCGAACGCAACGATCTGCACGGCTATTACCGGGTGCTGGACAAAGAGTTCGGCCCGGCCGCCCCGCACTGGATGGACGCCGTGCTCGGCGGAACGGCTCCTCGTTCCGCGGCCCCGCTGGACCGTTATTATCTCGAGCATGCCAAATCCGTCATCGTCTATGGACGGCAAACGAGGGACCGGCTCCTCCAGCGCAACTACCGCAACGTTATCGAAGCTCTCGCCCCTGCGATCGCGCTCCAGGCCGACAAGTCCGGAGGCCGCTCTCCGTTCCGGTTTGCAACCGTCGCCGCCGACGGAAGCCGTCCGCCGTATCGTCTTATTCTGCGCTGCCTGCGCAAGCTCATCGACGAGGGCTGCTCCAACGTCTCTTATATGATTCTTGCCGGCAGCGACGCCGAACTGCCGCAAGGGGTGGCCGAACGGGTGTCCGAGCTTGGCCTGGAGCCGTACGTTCACCTCAAGGTCGAGCCCCAATACGCGCAGTTCAAACGGCTGCTGTCCAGATCGCATGCCGCGATCGCGCTGAGCGACCCGAGCGCGGACGCTTCGCCCGATATCGCTCTCGAACTGATCGCGTCAAGCATTCCGACAATTCTATACGACGGCGACTTCTATCGTTTCGTTCCGGACGACGCGGCGGCGAAAATTCAGCCCGGTGACGATGAGGAAAGCGTCTTGCTGCTGACGATGCTTAAGCTGTATCGCGACAAGGAGGAGAGGGAGGGGATGTCTGCCCGCGCCTCCGCTTGCATGAGCGAGCTCCATACGCTGCCGAATTTCTCGGAGGCGCTGCAGGAAGCGATCGAGCAGAGCAGCTCCTTCGGTGAAAATCCGACGGTGCTGTGGCGAATTCAGGAAAGTCCGGGAGGCGTCCCGCAAATCCGAAACACGTAACGAAGGAGGGCGCGCGATGCTTCAATCGCAATTATGTCGGGAAACGGATTTCACGCAGCCATGGTTCCTCAACGCATGCGTCAAGCTCAACGAGCAGATGAGGTTTCATCGCAAGCTGTGGGAGTGGTGTTATATCTACGAAGCGCTGCGCCAGCGCGGCAAGCTGATGCCGTTCAGGCGGGGGCTCGGCTTCGGGGTGGGTAAGGAGCCGCTGACGGCCGCATTCGCTTCCCACGGAGTCGAAGTCGTGGCGACGGATTTGGACGTGGCGCGCGCCAAGGAGCAGGGCTGGGTGGATACGAACCAGCATGCCGTCAGCCTCGCCGATTTGAACGAGCGGGGGCTGTGCGATCCCCATCAATTCCAGCAGCTCGTCACTTACGAGAGCGCCGATATGAACAATATTAGCCCCAGCTATGCCGGGCAATTCGATTTTACGTGGTCCTCCTGCAGCTTCGAGCATCTGGGGTCGATCGAGCACGGCAAAAGGTTTATCGTCAATCAGATGGAATGTCTGCGTCCCGGAGGGGTTGCCGTCCATACGACCGAATATAATCTGACCTCGAACGAAGATACGCTGGAAGCTCCGGTGCTCGTCATTTTCCGCAATCGGGATATCGAAGCGATGGTCGCGGAGTTAAGAGGCCGCGGGTACCGGGTAACGGTGAATTATACGGCCGGAACGGGACCGTTCGAGTCTTACGTCGATCTTCCCCCTTACAGCAATCCGGTCCATCTTCGTCTCCTACTCGGCCAATATGTATCGACATCGATCGGCTTAATCATCGAGAAACTGTAAATAACAGAGAGGCGCATAAGCTTTCGGATACAAGCGGGAGTCGCTCCCGCCTGTTCCGAAAGGCGATGCCCTCTCTTTTTTAATGGCGAATCATGATCAAGTCCAAATGCAGATGGCCGGTATGTGCGGCAAGCTGGTCGAGCGTAACGGGAGTCATGGCCGATCTGTCCATCGGAACGTTGAAAATCGCAAAGCCCCGGTCGTAAAACTTCTGCATGATCGGACGAGGATCGATGCCTCCCCACAGCAGGGGCAGATACTCCATGAAGATGACCAACTGTCCGCTCGCATCGATCACCTCGAACAGACTGTCCATAATGTAAGGCTCTCCGCCGTCGATATCGATCTTGATGACGTCGACTTTAGTATGGGGAGCGATCAGCTCCTTCAGGATCGCTTTGCGTACCTTCGTTTTAGTTGGCGTAATGAGAGGAGCCAGAGCCGGATAGACGATGCTTGAACCTCCGTCCCCCAGCGTCTCGATAATTTCTTCGCCGTTCTTATTCGAAACCATGACGCGATGAAGCTGGACATGGGCATATCCGTTGACGGCTGCGCTCTTGATCAGATTGCGATGATGGAACGGGTTCGGTTCGAACGCGTGCACGTAGCCTCTCGGACCGACCTGCTGGGCGGCCAACAGCGTGAAGTAGCCGCTGTGGGAGCCGATATCCAGCACAACCATTCCCGGTCGGACGACGGAGAGGAACGTACCCGTCAGCCAGCCCTCCCATTCTCCGGTCAGGTAGATCGCCAGGCAGACCGGGTCGCGCAGGTCCAGGAACATGGCCGGACCGGCATTCAAATTGGTCAATATCGTATGATCCCCTACGTAGACGTGTGGGCGGGTCAAATCGAACACTTCAATTCCTCCTAAATTCGTTTACGCCTCTTTCAGAACGAGAGAAGGCGCCCGGACGCGGCAATGCGCGAAATTATACTGATAGAGGCGGATTTCCACCTGATGTTCTTCGCGCTCGATTTCGACCGGTGCGGACAGCCGCTCGCTGCGAACGATTTTTCGGCTCCACAGGAGGCGCCGACCTTGATTCGACGTGACTTCCAACGTGAACTCGCCCGGGCCGTCGATCTCGATCGACGCTTCAAGGGAATAACTTCCGGGAGCCAACGTTAACGACGGACCGTAGAAAACGTAGCCGGGACGAACGGCGGGAAAATAACCGTCTTTGTCAAAACCGGCCGGGCGGACGAATGGGGCGAAATAGACGCTGGTGACGGCGGGAGCGGACAGGTAGTTCAGCGGCTCGTGGGGCCGGGGGGCGATCGCGACGTCGCTGCCGATCTTCTTCATGTGGATGACGGCGATGCCGTTGGCGAACATGAAGGGGCTGTCGAACCGCGCGTCCGCGAGCTCCTCCTTCCCGCATTGAATCCAGCACTGCTTCGGATTGTTCAGATGCATATCCATATCGAGCTTGCGGAAATAGGAAACGTTCAGCGCTTCCGCCGGCACGCCGTAGCTGTCGGTCAGAAGACGGAGGTATTCGTCGCTGAATTGGATGAGCCACCCCATGTCCATCAGCTTGCCGAAAGGCACGGTAACGAGCGCGGAGCCGTCCGGCTCCAATAGATTGTACAAATGGCGAAGGGCGAGGAGCGGGGCTTCGCGATCGCCCGATTTTTGCTCCCCGTACGCATGCTGTCCGATGTGCTCCACCGTGGAGAGGCAGAGAATGAGCGAATGCTTCCTCTTGTAATCCATCAGGTCCTCATTCAGTACGCCGGGAGCTTCCTCGAACTTGTCGAGAACGATGCGATTTTTGAGCTCGGGATGCGGATCGAGCAGCGGCAAATAGTTGGCGAAGACGTTGCCGATCTCCAGATAGGGCTCCCGAATCCCCGCCTCCATCTTCCTGAGAAAGCGAATGGCGATCGGAATTTCTATCGTTCGTTCCGAGCAGTTGCCGTAGGGCAGTTGATTGTAGGGGAGGGGCTCCCGGTCGTACAAGAAGTAGTTGAACAGCTCCAGGCCGGCAATTCCCATTGGGCGCACTCCTTCCTTAACGGGGTAGATGATTCACGCCAGTAATGAAGTATATGCGACGAGCGTTATTGTGCATGGACAAATGTCGGTGCAGGACGCGTTACGGGCGGGAAGGGCGAAGCAACGCCGCTTGCGCATTCATATACTGACGGAAACGGGAGAAGCAACGAAAGGGAGGCGATGGCAGGTGACCTGCACGGGAGTCTACTGGGTCGGTCCGGTGTACGACATGGGCGGTTACGGCAACGTGTCGCGCAACTATTTGCGGGCGCTGGAAGCGGCGGACGTTCCCGTCTATATCGCGCCGACGATGGCGAGCCGGCACAAGACGGAGATCGGCGAAGAGACGGTGAACTGGCTAGAGAGGCTGTCGACGGACAAGATCGGCGTCCGGCCCGTCTGCATCCAGCACGGAGTCCCGGCTCATTTTCACATGCATCGTCCCGCCGCGCGCGTCGTGAAGACGATCGGCGTCACGTTGTTCGAGACCGATCGCGTTCCCGCGGATTGGCCGCGCCTGTGCAATCAGCTGGACGAAGTTTGGGTTCCTTCCAAGTTTAATTACGAGACGTTCTCGCGAAGCGGCGTCGACACTTCCAAGCTGAGAGTCGTTCCCTACCCGATCGACGTGACGCGCTTTTATCCAGGCAGACCCTACAATCGGATCGTCTTCTCTCCCCCTCTGAGAAATTTCTCGTTCCTGTACGTGTTCGGATTCGATTTTCGCAAAGGCGTGGATCTGCTGGTCTATGCCTTCTGCCGGGAATTCGACCGGACGGAGGACGTGTCCCTCGTGCTGAAAGTCTACGTGCACAGCGGCTACAAGCCGGAGGACGTGATGGCGGTCATTCGCTCCTACGTTCCCGCAGATCGGCTGTTCTCGCAAATTATCGTCATCGTCGAACCGTTTGGCGAGCAGGAGCTCATCGACTTGTATTTGAGCTGCGACGCCTACGTGTCGGTGGATCGGGCCGGCTGGGGAATGCCCGCGATGGAGATGATGGCGCTCGGCAAACCTGCGATCGGCTTGAATTGGGGCGGGTACACGGAGTTCATGAACGACGACAACAGCGTGCTGATCGAACCGGAGAAGGAGCTCGTCCCGGTCGACGCCAAGCTGCAGACGGAACGCCCGGAATATTACTACAGCCACATGTGGGCCGACATTCGGCCGGATCGCGTCGGGGAGGCGATGAGGGAGCTGTACGAGGACCGGGCCAAGCGGGAGAAGATCAGCAGGAAAGCGGCGTTCGACGTGCACTTCGAATATTCGCCCTCCGTCATCGGAAGCAAGATCAGGCAGTTGCTCGGCATGCGATGAAGGCGGCCCCGGGCACGGACGGCGGAGCAGGGCGGATGGACCATTTTGCGCGCGGTAGTTAATCGTCCATGCCATCCGGGTGGGCAGTCCATACAATAAACCGTGCATTTGCAGCGGTCGATCCGCCGAGATCGGATTCCGTTGATACAAGCAAAGGGGATCTGACACATGAAAATCGTCATAATGGCAGGCGGCAAAGGCAGTCGCCTGTGGCCGAGAAGCGTGGAGGACCGGCCCAAGCAGTTTCTCGCGTTGACCTCGGAGGAGACGATGCTCCAGATGACGTACCGCCGCCTGGCCCGAATCGTGCCTCCGGGGCAGATCTATGTCGTTACCGCGGAATTGTATCGGGCGCTCGTGCTGGAGCAGCTGCCGGAACTGAACGAAAGCCGGCTCATTCTTGAGCCGGTACAGCGGGATACGGGGCCTTGCGCGGCGCTGTCGGCTTTGCATTTTCTCCGGCTGGAGGACGACGAGACGCTCGTCATGATGCCGTCCGACCAGCATATCCCGAATATTCTCGCGCTGTATGAAGCGTTCTGCAAGGCGGAGGCGATCGCCGAAGCTTCCAGCGCGATCGTGACGTTGGGCATCGTCCCGGTGCGCCCCGAGACGAATTACGGTTACATTCAGACCGCCGGCGACAAGGGGCCGGAGGGCGCGCGCCAAGTCGTCTCTTTCCTTGAGAAGCCGGATTTGGAGACGGCCCGCCAATTGGCGGCGAAGCCGGACGTATTCTGGAACAGCGGCATTATCGTATGGCGGCCGTCCACGATCGCGGAGGCGATGGAGAAGCACCAGCCTGCCCTGTGGAATGCGCTGACGGAAGCGGGACGGCATCCCGAGAAGGTGTACGCGAGCCTGCCGAAAATCTCGGTCGATTATGCCGTTCTGGAGAAGGCGGGCAATCTGTTCACCTTGCCCTTCCGCTACGAGTGGGAGGACATGGGGAGCTGGGCGTCTCTGGAGAGAATCCGGGAGGAGGACGCGGATTCGAACGGCAATATTTTGCACGGTGCCGTTCATGCGTTCGAATCGAGCCATAACATTATATTCTCCGAAGGCCGCAAGACGATCGTCATCGGAGCGGAGGACCTCATTATCGTCTCCACGGCGGAGGGCGTGCTGATCTGCCATAAGTCGATGGAGCAAAATCTGAAATCGATCGTTCAGCATGTGGAAAAACAGGGAGGAGGCGTCGGTTGATGAAGGCGCTCGTGACCGGCATATCGGGTTTCGTGGGAAGTCATATGGCGGAGTTTCTGCTGCGCCAAGGCGTGGAAGTCGTCGGAACGATCCGCAATCGGAGCCGCATGGACCATATTTCTCACTTGCTGAAGGACATTCGCCTCGCGGAATGCGAGCTGCGCGATCCTTTCTCGGTAGAGACGCTGATTGCCCGGGAGAAGCCGGATCTCATATTCCATCTCGCGGCGCAGAGCTTCGTGCCGACGTCGTGGAATTCGCCGATCGATACGATTCACAACAACGTCGCCGGACAGGTGAACCTGTTCGAAGCCGTGCGCAGGTTCGAATTGCCGACGAAAATCCAGATCGCCTGCTCGAGCGAGGAGTATGGTCAGGTGGAACCGGAGGAGACGCCGATTCGGGAGACGAACCCGCTTCGTCCGCTGAGTCCGTACGCGATCAGCAAGGTGGCTCAGGACTATTTGGGATACCAGTATCACAAAAGCTACGGCTTGCACGTCGTTCGAACGATCACGTTTAACCATACCGGTCCGCGCCGCGGAGAGAACTTCGTGACGTCCAATTTCGCCAAGCAGATCGTCGATATCGAGAGAGGCAGGAAACCGCCCGTTATTCATGTCGGCAACCTCGAAGCGAAGCGGGATTTCACCGACGTGCGGGACGTCGTTCGCGGCTACTGGCTGGCGCTGGAGAGAGGACAGCCGGGAGAAAATTACAACATCGCCTCGGGAACCTGTTACACGATCGAGGAGATGCTGAATACGCTGCTGAGCTTCAGCAACGTCAGCATCGAAGTGCAGACCGATCCGAGCCGCTTGCGTCCTTCGGACGTGCAGATTCTGCTCGGAGATTACCGCAAATTCCATGAAGCGACGGGATGGAAGCCGGAAATTCCGTTCGAGCGGACGATGGAAGATCTTCTTCAATATTGGCGCTCGCGGCCTTGAAGGAGGGAGCGGAATAATGGATAACCTGTGCACGATCGTCTCCAAAAACTACATCGCGCTGGCCCGAACGCTCGCGCAGTCGTTCCTTGAACATCATCCGGCCGGTAAAGTTTACGTTCTGCTGGCGGATGAAGACGAGGGGATGTTTCAAGCTCCGGAGGCAACGTTCGAATGGGTGCGCCTGGCGGAAATCGGGTTGCCGTTATGGCCCGATATGAGGTTCCAGTACGATATTACGGAGTTCAATACGGCCGTTAAACCGTATTTTCTCGAATATTTGCTGCTTCGGCGCGGATTGGAATCGATCGTGTACGCGGATCCGGACATTCTCGTGACGCATCGAATGGATGATCTGTACCGGCGGCTGCCGCAGTATTCGATCGTGCTGACTCCGCATATTTTGACGCCTTTGCCTTCGGACCGGCACAAGCCGGGAGAGGTGGAGCTGCTGCAAGCGGGAGTATACAATCTGGGCTTTATCGCCTTGACCCGTACGGACGAGACGCTCAAGATGCTGCGGTGGTGGAAAGACAGGCTGACGAGCCAATGCCTGATGGATCCCGCTCAGGGCTATCACGTCGATCAGAAATGGATGGACTTCGTTCCGGCCCTGTTCGAAGGCGTCCATATTTTGAAGGACCCCGCCTATAACGCCGCCTATTGGAATCTTCACGAGCGGCCGATCGTCTGGCGCAACGGGATGTACGAGATACACGGAAGCCCGCTCATTTTCTATCATTTCAGCGGTCTGACTCCGGACCTCTCGCGCATTTCCAAGCATCAGACCCGCCACCAGTGGACGGGCGCGCCGCATCTGCTCGGACTTTACAAAGACTACGTCTCGCGGCTGATCGCGAGCGGATACCCGGCAACGGCGGGCTGGCGCTATACCTACAATTACTTCGACAACGGCATCGCCATTCCGGCGATCGTCCGCAAGCTGTATCGGAAGCTCGGAGCGCCCTCGCACTTCGGCAATCCCTTCCATACGCTGACTCCGAACGGCTTCTACCGCTGGCTGTTCGCCTCGGCGAGCTCCGTCTCTCCGATGCCGAACCTGCTGAAGGAAATTTACGAGACCCGGGTCGACCTGCAACGGCTGTTTCCCGACCCCCACGGGGCAAGCCGGCATGGCTTGATGGTTTGGGCCAGGCAGTTCGTTCCGATCGAATACGGCATGGATCCGATCGTCTGGCACCCGGTCATCGATTCGATGATCTACGCTTAGGAAGGAGGAGAGGGGAATGCCGTCCGGCATCAATCTGATCGGCTACGCGAGATACGAGATGGGAATCGGGGAGTCGTGCAGGCTGGCGGCCAGGGCGCTGCGCGAGGCAAGCATTCCTTTCGGCATTCTGAACTATTCGGGCGGCAATATGTCGCGAGATCAGGATCTCTCCTGGGCGTCGGCCGAAGTGGATGCGCCGCTGCATCCGATCAACCTGTTTCACATCAATGCCGATCAGATGCCGCTTGCGTACGAGGAGCTCGGCGACGAGTGGTTCGGCGGAAGATACAACATCGGCTACTGGCACTGGGAGCTGCCGGAATTTCCCGACGAATATGCCGAAGGCTTCCGCCATCTGGACGAAGTCTGGGTTCCTTCGGCGTTTATTCGGGACAGCGTGGCGCGCAAATCCCCCGTTCCCGTCACGGTCGTTCCGCATGGCATTCAGGTAGAAGTGCCCGACGGCGTCGGGCGGAAGTCGTTCGGGCTGCCGGAAAGGAAGTTTCTGTTCCTGTGCATGTACGATACGTTCAGCTATTCCCCGCGCAAAAATCCGTCCGCCGTTCTGAAAGCCTACCGCATCGCGGTCGAGCGATACGGCCTGCAGGCCGGGCTGGTCATCAAGATGAACAATCCGCAGCGCGCCGAAGCCGAGAACCTGCGGCGCGAGGCGGAAGGACTGCCAAACGTGCGGATTATCGACCGGGTGCTCAGCCGCTTGGAGGCCAACGCTTTGCTTCAGTGCTCGGACTGTTACATCGCGCTGCATCGCTCCGAAGGCTTTGGCTTGCCGCTGGCCGAGGCGATGTATCTAGGCAAACCGGCCATAGGTACGCATTGGTCCGGCAACGCGGACTTCATGGACGAGACGAATTCCGGCGCGGTTCGCTACAACCTGACGCGGATCGGAACCCACTACGGCCCGTATAAAGCGCATCAGCTCTGGGCGGAACCCGATCTGGAGCATGCCGTTCATCTGATGTGGAAAGCGGTATACGACGAAAAGTGGAGGCGCAGGATCGCAAGCAACGGGCAGAGAACGATTCGGACTTTCTTCTCCCCCGTATCGGTCGGCCGAACGATCCGCGAGCGATTGAAGGGACGCCCGGCATCCCGAGGCCGCGTCTAATTCGCGGCCTTCGAGCTATAAGTTTAGACCAAGCTCTTTACTCCGACATATTATACCTCTACAGATACCCGGAGGAGGACCAGCCGGGAATTCTGGGCAGGAACGAATCGGCATCGGAGGGAAGGGAACATGAGAGTCGTATGTATAGGAGGAGGATACGTGGGGGCTGTCACGGCCGCCGCGTTGGCATCGATCGGCCATCGGACGACCGTGATCGACGTCGATCCGGTTAAAGTCCGAATGCTGAATTCGGGGCGGAGTCCGATCTTCGAGCCGGGATTGGACGAGCTGTTGGGGCGCTTGGCGGGGAGAACTTTGTTCGCATCCGACGGATACGAAGCGGTCGCGGAAGCGGATGTCGTATTCATCTGCGTCGGCACGCCCTCCAGACCGGACGGCACGGCGGATCTCGGCTACGTGAAGCGTAAGAAAACATGGAATCGCCTCGTTTCCGAACCGTGTACCTCCACTGTATGGGCTCGGGGCCAAAGTGGGAATACTTGATGCTGGACGCGTTTCGCGGGATTCGGAAAATTCGCGGGCGGCGAAGTTGCATTTTTCGCAAAGCAGCGTATAATAAAATTATAGTCAAAGAAAGTCAAAGTCAGATCCGCTCCTCATTGACTGACCGGCACCGCCGGCTTGGATCGAAGAAAGGAGGTTGGACGTTGCGTAATATTTCCGATCTTATCGAACATTATCTAAAGCAAAGCCTGGAGAACAGCCAGGCAGGCGCCATCGAAATTCAGCGGAGCGATCTGGCCGACAAATTCTCCTGCGTGCCGTCGCAGATCAATTACGTGATCAGTACGCGGTTTACGCTCGAGAAGGGCTACTACGTGGAAAGCAAGCGCGGAGGCGGAGGCTATATCCGCATTCAGCGCGTGAACCTTCCGTCGCTTGAGGCGGTGCAGCGCCATATTCGTCAGACGGTCGGAGAACGGATCGACCAGACGACGGCGGAAGGGCTGATCTACCAGCTGGAGGAAGCCCGGTTTGTGACCGGCAGGGAAGCGCATCTGCTCAAGGCCGCCGTCTCGCGGGACGCGTTGGCGCTGAAGCTTCCGCTGCGGGATGAGATTCGGGCGAAGCTGCTCAAGGCGATGCTGATCGCTTTGCTTGCGAAATGACGAAAGGAGGCTGAAGGCCATGCAGTGCCAAGAATGCGGCAAACGGCCGGCTACGCTTCATTTTACGAAGTTCGTCAACGGGGAGAAAACCGAGCTGCACATCTGCGAGACGTGCGCCCGGGAGAAGGGGGAGATGCTCCCCGGAACCGCCGGCGGATTTTCCATCCATAACCTGCTCTCCGGCCTGCTCGACTTCGAGCCGCGGAACCAGACGGTCAAGCCGCCGGCGGGCAAGTGCGGCACATGCGGGATGACCTACACGCAGTTCAGCAAGGTGGGACGCTTCGGGTGCAGCGATTGCTACAAGCATTTCTCCGAGCGGCTCGACCCGCTGCTGAAGCGGGTGCACGGCAATACGGTGCACGTGGGCAAAGTGCCGAAGAGGGCGGGCGGCCACTTGAAGACGAAGCGCGAAATCGAGCGTCTGAAGAAGGAAATGCAGGGCAGGATCGAGCGGGAGGATTTCGAGACCGCCGCGCAATTGCGCGACCGGATCCGCGAGCTCGAGAGCGAAATGAGCGGATGAAGGGCAGGGGATAAACGATGGCGAAAAGAAAATTCACGAAGCAGGCGCTCAGTCAGTGGATGAAGGGGAACGGCCCCGAGTCCGAGGTCGTGATCAGCAGTCGCGTGCGGATCGCGCGCAACTTGCGGAATATGCCTTTTCCGCTGATGGCGAACCCCGAACAGTCCCTGGCGGTAGCGGATCAGCTGCTCGGCGTGGCGGAGAGCGGCCGGCTGAACGGCTTGGGCAAAATCGACCAGCTGCGGCTGTCCGAGCTGACCGAGCTGGAGAAGCTCGTGCTGGTCGAGAAGCATCTGATCAGCCCGAATCTGGCCAACGAGTCGCGGGGCGGCGCGCTGATTCTGAGTCCGAACGAAGATATCAGCGTCATGATTAACGAAGAGGACCATCTTCGCATTCAATGTTTATGCCCGGGATTTCAGGTGAACGAAGCTTGGGATTCGGCCAGCAAGGTCGACGATATTTTCGAGGAGCAGATCGATTACGCCTTCGACGAGAAACACGGATACTTAACGAGCTGCCCGACGAACGTCGGCACGGGAATTCGCGTATCGGTCATGATGCATTTGCCGGCGCTCGTCATGACGGGGCAGATCAACCGGATTTTGTCGGCGGTGAACCAGGTCGGGCTGGCCGTCAGAGGCATCTACGGAGAAGGCAGCGAAGCGACGGGCAATCTGTTCCAGGTATCCAATCAGGTGACGCTTGGACAGTCGGAGCAGGAAATCATCGACAATCTGTTCCAGGTGGCGCGCCAGATCATCGAACACGAGAAATCGGCGAGAGCGAAGCTGCTGGGCGAATCGAGGCTGCGCGTCGAAGACCGCGTTCGCAGATCTTTCGGTATTTTGACGCAGGCGCTAATCATCGATTCGAAGGAAGCATCGCAGCGATTGTCCGACATCCGGCTCGGCTCCCATCTGGGCTTGCTGCCGGAGGTGAACCCGCTCGTGCTGAACGAGCTGCTCGTCTCGACGCAGCCAGGCTTCCTGCAGATGACGTTCGGGGAAGCGATGAGCCCGGAGGACCGCGACAAGTCGCGGGCGGAATTAATCCGTTCCCGGCTGGCAACTCTTTCATAAATGTTTTATTCTTATCTTATTAGGAGGTGTGTCTCATGATGTTTGGCAGATTTACGGAACGCGCGCAGAAGGTATTGGCCTTGGCTCAGGAAGAAGCAGTGCGGTTGGGACACAACAATATCGGCACGGAGCACATTCTGCTCGGCCTGATCCGCGAAGGGGAGAGCATCGCCGCCAAGGCGCTGATCGCCCTCGGATTGGGACTGGAGAAAATTCAGGACGAAGTCGAGTCGCTGATCGGCCGCGGACAGGAGCAGCCGACCAATATCGCTTATACTCCCCGCGCCAAAAAGGTGATCGAACTGTCGATGGACGAGGCTCGCAAGCTGGGCCATACTTACGTCGGCACGGAGCATATTTTGCTCGGTCTTATTCGCGAAGGCGAAGGCGTCGCCGCGCGGGTGCTGAACAACTTGGGCATCAGCCTGAACAAGGCGCGCCAGCAAGTGCTTCAGCTGCTCGGCAGCAACGAGAGCGTATCGCAGAATCACGGTCCGTCGTCCAACGTCAGCACGCCGACGCTGGACGGCTTGGCCCGCGACCTGACCGCAAGCGCGCGGGAAGGCAACATCGACCCCGTCATCGGCCGGCAGAAGGAAATCGAGCGCGTCATCCAGGTGCTCTCCCGCCGGACGAAGAACAACCCGGTGCTGATCGGGGAACCGGGCGTCGGCAAGACGGCGATCGCCGAAGGGCTCGCCCAGCGCATCGTCAACAACGAGATTCCCGAGACGCTGCGCGATAAGCGCGTCATGACGCTGGATATGGGCTCGGTCGTCGCGGGCACGAAATACCGCGGCGAGTTCGAGGACCGCCTGAAGAAAATCATGGACGAAATCCGTCAAGCCGGCAACGTTATCCTGTTCATCGACGAGCTGCACACGCTCATCGGCGCGGGCGGCGCGGAAGGCGCGATCGACGCATCCAACATTCTGAAACCGGCGCTGGCGCGCGGAGAGCTGCAATGCATCGGCGCGACGACGCTGGACGAATATCGCAAGTATATCGAGAAGGACGCGGCTCTGGAGCGCCGGTTCCAGCCGATTACGGTCGACCAGCCGACTCCGGAAGAAGCGGTGCAGATCCTGCTCGGACTGCGCGACCGCTACGAAGCGCATCACCGCGTGAAAATTACCGACGAGGCGATCGACGCGGCGGTGAAGCTGTCCGACCGCTACATTCCGGACCGGTTCCTGCCGGACAAAGCGATCGACCTGATCGACGAAGCGGGCTCCAAGGTGCGGCTCAATTCCTATACGGTTCCGCCTAACTTGAAGCAGCTCGAAACCCGTCTGGAAGATATCCGCAAGGAGAAGGACGCCGCCGTCCAAAGCCAGGAGTTCGAGAAAGCGGCCGCCCTGCGCGATACCGAGCAGAAGATTCGCGAAGAACTCGACTTCACGAAGAACCAGTGGAAGGAAAAGCAGGGCCGCACCGACTCGGAGGTGACGCCGGAGGACATCGCCCAAGTCGTAGCCAGCTGGACCGGCATCCCGGTCAGCAAGCTCGCGGAGGAAGAGACGGAGCGCCTGCTGAAAATGGAAAGCATCCTGCACGATCGCGTCATCGGTCAAGAGGAAGCTGTCAAAGCGGTGTCCCGCGCCATTCGTCGAGCACGCGCGGGTCTCAAGGATCCGAAGCGTCCGATGGGCTCCTTCATCTTCCTCGGACCTACGGGCGTCGGGAAGACGGAGCTGGCCCGCGCGATCGCGGAAGCGATGTTCGGAGACGAGAACGCGGTCATCCGCATCGACATGTCGGAGTATATGGAGAAGCACTCCACGTCCCGCCTCGTCGGAGCGCCTCCGGGATACGTCGGCTACGACGAAGGCGGCCAACTGACCGAGAAAGTGCGCCGCAAGCCCTACTCGGTCGTCCTGCTCGACGAGATCGAGAAGGCTCATCCGGAAGTATTCAACATTCTGCTGCAGGTGCTGGAGGACGGCCGTCTGACCGACTCCAAGGGACGTTCGGTCGACTTCCGCAACACGCTGATCATCATGACGTCCAACGTCGGCGCGGAGCAGATCAAGAAGAACTCCACGCTTGGCTTCACCGCCGCGCAGGATGCGGGACGCGACTATCAGAACATGAAGGAGAAGGTGCTCGCGGAGCTGAAGAAGTCGTTCCGTCCGGAGTTCCTGAACCGGATCGACGAGTCGATCGTGTTCCACCCGCTGAACGAGGAGCATATCGCTCAGATCGTAACGCTGATGGCCGACGATCTCCGCAAGCGTCTCGTCGAGCACAACGTCAGCTTCGAATTGACCGAATCGGCCAAAGCGTTCCTGGCTAAGGAAGGCTACGATCCGCAATACGGAGCGCGTCCGCTGCGCAGAGCGATCCAGAAGCATATCGAGGATCGGCTGTCGGAGGATTTGCTGGTCGGCAAAATCGCCAAAGGCCACGAGCTCGTCATCGACGAGGAAGACGGCGGCCTGGTCGTCAAGCAGAAAGGCGAGATCGAGCTGTCCAAAGCTTGATCGGAGCATAGCGATACGGCATAAGCCGTCCCGCAGGTTCGTTTCATCGGACCTGGCGGGACGGCTTTTTGGATGGTGGGGAACGAAGGCAGGGGCTGTGGCGTAACGGTAGCCTCGTGCGGAGTGACTAAGTTCACATTTTTGTAAATTGTTAAAAACGGGCCGACCAGAGTATAATATTTATATCACAATAATGATCAGGTGGTTACTAATGCAAGTTTTGAAGGAGGAAGTGCGCAGCGCCATCGTGCTGGCCGCCTACGAGGAGTTTCGGCAGAGCGGTTACTCGGAAGCTTCGATGCGTCGGATCGCGGCCGCGGCCGGAATGACGTCGGGTAACATCTATCGGTATTTCCGGAACAAGGAGGATTTATTCGATGCTATCGTAGGTCCTTTGTACAGCGAGTATAACCGATATACGGAGGAGTACTTGAAGACCGCCGAGGCGATCGCGACGGACGGCTGGGACGTTCAGGCGAGAATCAGCTTTTTCGATCGCGTCCAGGATACGCTGGTCGGGCTGCTGAAGGCGTCGGGCCCCAGTCTGCTGTTATTGCTGTGCCGCAGCGAAGGTTCAAAGTACGAAAGCATTCGCAGCGAGCTTACCGGGTTCGTCGAAAGTCTGCTGACGAAGACGTTCGCGGCGGTCAAAGGCCCGGCGGGCCCTCTGGACGAACGGGAGCGGATCGAGATCGGCATGCTGTCGGCGACGCTGATCGAGAGCGTCGCCTGGATCGTCGCCAAGCATCACGATTCCGACCTGTTCGGAACGTTGGTAGAACGGATGATCGACGTGTTCGGCGGGGGTTTGGAAAAGCGGTTGGAATTGTACCGAAGCTAAGAGAGAGGGAGAGAAGAGAATGCAACGAATTATTCGCTGGCGTTGGCCGCTGCTGGCCTTGTGGCTGGCCGCGACCGTCGTGCTGACGGTGATCCAGCCGGACGTTAACGCCATTTTGCACGAACGGGGACAAAACCCGCTGTCGGCGGATAGCCGCGCAGTTATCGCCCACGATCTGCTTAAGAAAATGAGCAACGCGGAGGGACGGAGCGATATCGTCGTCTTTTTCAAAGAGGAAGGGCTGTCCGAGGACGACATGCGGCAGATCGAATCCGGCGTCGGTCAGATCAAGGCTCAACAGGAAGCGCTGGGCACGGCCGAGCTGATCGATCCGTTCTCCGCTCCTGAAGCCGCCGAACAGCTGATCTCCAAGGACCGCACGACGGTCATGATACCGTTCGTGCTGCAGATCAACGGGCGCAGCGTGGACGACATCGCCGGTCAGTTCGAGGCGGCTCTGGCCGACGTTCAAGTTCCGTTTTATTTGACGGGCGAAGACTTTATCGAGAACGACTACTTGAAGGCGACGATCGAAGGCGTAGACAAGAGCGCCGCGCTGACGGTCATCTTCATTCTGGTCGTGCTGCTTGTGATGTTCCGTTCCGTCGTTATTCCATTCGTATCTCTGTTAACGGTAGGGATATCGTACTTGGTGTCGATGGGGATCGCCGCACAGCTGATCGAAAAGCTGGAATTCCCGATCACCAGCGTCACCCAGATGCTGCTCGTGCTGATCCTCTTTGGGATAGGGACGGATTACAACATCCTGTTGTTCAACCGGTTCAAGGAGGAGCTGGCCCAGGGGAAAACGACGGACGAAGCGATCGTCGCTTCTTACCGGACCGCGGGCAAAACGATTATTTACAGTATTTTGACCGTGTTCATCGCTTTCGCCGGCTTGACGTTCTCGGACTTCGGCATCTATCAGTCGGCGAACGTCGTCGCGATCGGAACGGTCATTCTGGTGCTCGTCATCCTGACGCTGACGCCGTTCGTCATGAAGACGTTCGGAGCCAAGCTGTTCTGGCCTTCCCGCGGAGCGGCCGGGCACAAGGAGAGCCATCTGATGGCCGGATTGACCCAGGTCGCCGTCAAGCGGCCGATCGTCACGATCGCCGTTATTGCCGCGCTGCTGATTCCGGTCTTCCTGAACAGCGGCCAGAAGCTCAGCTTCGACCAGCTGGCCGAGCTGGGCGACGATCACCCGTCGACCAAGGCGTTCGGCATCGTGGCCGAGCGGTTCAGCAGAGGGCAGGCTTTGCCGACGACTCTCGTGATCGAGGGCAAGGAAGCGCTGGACAACAACGAGTCGTTGGCCGTGATCGACGATCTGACGAACGCGCTCAGAGACATTCCGGGCGTTAATCAAGTATCCGGGGTGACTCAGCCGCAGGGCAAGCAGATCGACGAGTTCTATATCAAGAGCCAGACCGCCGAGGTGACGAAAGGCATCTCTGCGTCTCGCGACGGCGTGGATGCCGTGCGGGAGGGATTAAACCGGATGAGTTCGGAGTTGAACGCCCCGGACTTCTCGCAGGCGGCGCAGTTGACGGAGGGAACCGGGCAAGTGCGGGACGGATTCGACCAGGTGACCGACGCGGTGAACCGGATCGTCTCCGGCATCGGCGACGGAGCGAGCGGAGGACGCGCGCTCGAAGAGGGAATCGCCAAGCTGCGCACGGGCATGGCGGATATCGCCGCGCAGACCGGTGTGCTCGCCGACGCGCTCGATCGGCTGCGCCAGGGCTATGACGCGCTCGGAGGCGGTTACGCCGAGCTGGCGAACGGAATTCCGGACGTGCAGAACGGCATGGCGGCCATGAACGGCTTGATCGTCAAGCTCGGGCAAACCCACAGCGAGTTGGCCGAGGACGAGGATTTCGTGGCGCTTCGCAGCGCGGGACAGCAGCTTGCTTCCGCTCTGGCCGGCATCGCCGACGGTCTCGCCGAGCTGGAGCGCAATTCTTCCGAGCTGCAAGCCGGCTTCGCTTCCTCGGTCGAGGGGCTGCGCAAGCTGAATGCGGGGCAGCAGCAGATCGTCGGAGGACTGGAGGAATTGGAGCGGGGAGCCAAGGAGCTGTCTAGCGGTCTGGCGCAAGGCCAGTCCGGCGGCAAGACGCTCGCGGCTTCGATGGAGCGCCTAAGCGGGGCATTGTCCGACATCCAATCCGGCCAGCAACAGTTGAACGAAGGGCTCGGCGCTCTGAACGGGGGCTTCGACCAGTTGAAAGACGGTCTGCAGCAGAGCGGTCAAGGGCTGTCCGACATCTCGGACGGGTTGAAGCAAACCGGGGATTTCCTCGTGCAGATGGGAACGACGAAGACGTTCTTCATGCCGCGCGAGGCGCTGGAGAGCGAGCAATTCGGTCTGTCCAAGGACGCGTTCATGTCCAAGGACCGCAAGGTGACGAAGCTGATCGTCGTGCTGAACGAAGATCCGTATTCTCCCGAAGCGCTTAAGATCATCGACCAAATCAACGAAACGACGGACAGCCGCCTGGACGGCACCGTGCTGGGCGACGCGGCCCGCGGAGCGGCGGGGCCGACTTCGATCACGCACGATATGAACGAGTCCCAGCTTGCCTCCTTCAACAGCGCGGCGATCATCGTCATCGTCAGCGTGTTCCTGGTGCTGCTGATGGTCATTCGTTCGATTCTGCCCGCGCTCTATATCGTAGTGTCGCTTATCGCTTCGTACTATGTCGCCATGGGAGCGTCGAAGCTGGTCGCCGAACACATTCTCGGAACGGAAGGCCTGTCTTCGTTCGTGCCGTTCTTCTCCTTCATCGTCATCGTCGCCGTCGGCGTCGACTACGGCATCTTCCTGATGATGCGGTACAAGGAATACGGGGACATCGACCACGAAGAAGCGATCAAGCGCGCGACCCGAAGCGTAGGGGGCGTCATCATCTCCGCGATGATCATTCTCGGCGGAACTTTCGCCACGCTGATGCCTTCGGGGCTGGTGCTGCTCATCGAGATGGCCACGGCCGTCATCGTCGGCCTTGTCGTGCTCGTCTTCGTGCTCCTGCCGATGCTCGTTCCGGCTCTAATGGCTCTGCCGGGCGCGTTCCGGAGGCGGGAGAGCGCGAAGGAATAAGTAAAAAAGGCGTACCGAACGATTATGACGGATGTATGGTAATGGGCATCTATCTCTTTACGCTGCAAGGTCCCCCGCAAAGCTCCGATTGGTTTGCGGGGGACCCCGAAATTCGATCCTGAATGGATAGGCCCGTAACCAGGTCATTTCAGGATCGTAATGAGGCAGTCTCCAGGAGAGAGATGCCCTTCTTTTTCATCGATAATCTCGTACGCCGATACCTGCGGACAACCTCCGCTCACGCGCTCTAAGCCCGCCCGGCGCGGTTGCAGCTTCGTCAACCTCCGTTCGCCCACTCTGGCCCGAGCTCGCTCTTTGGGCTATTTTTAAGTCTCGTTCGGTTTCTCTGCGGGGGCGAAAGTGTTAAAATTCTTGAATAAGGACTACTCATCAGCTAAAGGAGCCATCATCTGCCATGGCTAAGGTTAAAATAAAATTCGTATGCACGCAATGCGGCACCGAATCGCCCAAATGGATGGGCAAATG
The DNA here is from genome assembly GCF_041641335.1 of Cohnella sp. Lineage (NCBI taxonomy): Bacteria > Bacillati > Bacillota > Bacilli > Caryophanales > Paenibacillaceae > Cohnella > Cohnella sp. Next base: position 21,685 of record NZ_JBEPYQ010000085.1, read on the forward strand.
CCCCGGATGCCACGAGTGGAACACGATGGTGGAAGAGACCGAGAAAGAGGTCAAGGCGCCGGTCGGACGAAGCGAACTGATCCGGACGAAAGAAAAGGCGCGCGCCATCATAGATATAGAGAGCGGGCAAGAACCTCGCGTCGAGACCGGCATGTCCGAGCTCAACCGGGTGCTCGGAGGAGGGCTCGTTCCCGGTTCGCTGCTGCTCGTCGGGGGAGACCCGGGGATCGGCAAGTCGACGCTGCTGCTGCAAACCTCGTACTCGTTGTCCGCGCAAGGGCTTAAGGTGCTGTACGTGTCCGGCGAGGAATCGGTCCGCCAGACGAAGCTGAGGGCCGACCGCTTGGGCGCGTTGAACGATAGATTGTACGTTCTCTGCGAGACGAATCTGGAGACGATCGAAGAGGCAATCACCGAGGTGCAGCCCGATTTTCTCGTGATCGATTCCATTCAGACGGTGTACCGGCCGGAGGTTGCCTCCGCTCCCGGAAGCGTGGCGCAGGTCCGGGAATGCACCGCCCATTTCATGAGAATCTCGAAGGTGAACGGCGTGGCGACGGTGCTCGTCGGCCACGTGACGAAGGAAGGCGCGATCGCCGGCCCCAGACTGCTGGAACACATGGTCGATTGCGTGCTTTACTTTGAAGGAGAGAGGCATCATACTTACCGGATTTTGCGGGCGGTGAAAAACCGTTTCGGCTCCACGAACGAGATCGGCATTTTCGACATGACGGAAGACGGTTTGAAGGAAGTGGCCAACCCGTCGGAGCTGTTTCTCTCCGAGAGGCCCCTCGGCGTCGCGGGGTCTACGGTCGTGGCCAGCATGGAAGGGACTCGTCCCGTGCTCGTGGAGCTGCAGGCGCTCGTAGCTCCGACCCATTTTCCGTCTCCGCGGCGGATGGCTTCCGGGTTCGACCATCACCGGATGTCGCTCGTCATCGCCGTATTGGAGAAGCGAATGGGCTTGTTCCTGCAAAATCAGGACGCGTATCTGAACGCTGCGGGAGGCGTCAAGCTGGACGAACCGGCGACCGACTTGGCGGCCGCGGTCAGTCTGGCGTCCAGCTTCAAGGACGCGCCGACCAAGCCGTATGACGCGATCTTCGGGGAGGTCGGACTGACGGGAGAGGTGCGGGCGGTCTCGCGGGCCGAGCAGAGGGTCAAGGAGGCGCACAAGCTGGGTTTCAAGCGCGTGATTCTGCCGGAGATGAGCATGAAAGGGTGGCAGCCGCCCCGCGGCATCGAGTTGATCGGCGTCAGAACGGTCGCGGAGGCGTTAAAAGCCGCATTGGAATAGGGGGTTAATGACATCATGAAGGAATATAAAGAAGTTAAAGACAAAGAGCGTCATCAGCAGGAAAGAACGATGAACCAGCTCCTTCAGATGGTCGCCCCGGGCACCGCATTTCGCGACGGGCTGGAGAACGTGCTGCGGGCCAAGACGGGAGCGCTGATCGTCGTCGGCTACAGCCCCGAGGTCATGGAAGTCGTGGACGGAGGCTTCTCGATCAACTGCGATTTCAGTCCCAACTATTTGTACGAACTGGCCAAGATGGACGGCGCGATCATTCTGAACGAAGACGTCAAGCGGATCCTCTACGCCAATACGCAGCTCATTCCCGATTCGTCCATTTCCTCGTCGGAGACCGGCATCCGTCATCGGACGGCCGAGCGGGTGGCCAAACAAACGGGCAAGCTGGTCGTCTCCATTTCGCAGCGGCGCAACGTGATCACCTTGTATCAAGGGCAGCTGCGCTATGCGCTTAAAGAGATGGGCGTCATTCTGACGAAGGCGAACCAGGCGATCCAGACGCTGGAGAGATATCGGGTCGTGTTCACGCAGGCGCTGACGAACTTGTCCGCGCTGGAGTTCGAAGAGATGGTGACCATGCACGAGGTGGCCCATGTCATCCAACGCGCGGAGATGGTGCTGCGGATCAACAACGAGATTAACCGGTACGTGCTGGAGCTGGGCAACGAGGGACGCTTGATCAGCATGCAGAAGGAAGAGCTCGTCGGCTCCGCGGAGGAGGAAGCGTGGCTGCTGCTGCGCGACTATGCCAAGGAGGAAGGCGAGAGCAAGGTCAAGGAAATTCAGACGGCGATTCGCAAGCTGTCGTCCGAAGAGCTGCTGGATCCCGGAGCTTTGATCCGCATATTGGGTTATCCGTCGCTGAATTCCGTCGTGGAGGAAGGCCTGCTTCCGCGAGGGTACCGCATTTTAAGCAAAATTTCGCGATTGCCCGCCGTGATTATTCACAATCTGGTTGACCGATTCGGAGCTCTTCCTCATATCGTGACGGCTTCCATCGAGGAGCTGGACGAAGTCGACGGGATCGGGGAAGTCCGGGCCCGGGCGATCAAGGAAGGACTAAAAAGAATCCAGGATCAGGTGTTTATTGACAGACAGATATAAGCCGACTACAATTGGAAGGGTCCTGATGGACTGCGTTTCCAGATCATCCCTTTTCTAGAATGCGCGAGAAGTTCGATTACGCTTAACGAACAGGCCAATAGGGTATAGTAAAGTCGAGGTGGCAAACATGATTACGAAATCAATACCGAATTTATTTACCATAGGTAACCTGGGTTTGGGCGTAATCGCCATCATCCTGGCATTCAATAACGATACGAACAGTTCAAATACGGCCGCGCTGCTGGTCATCATCGCGATGTTATTGGACGGATTGGACGGTCGCGTGGCGCGCGCGCTCAACGCCCAGAGCGAATTCGGCAAGGAGCTGGACTCGCTGTCGGACGTCATCTCCTTCGGGGTCGCTCCGGCGTTCATTATGTATCAGGCGGCTTTCCAGGGAGTCAGCCCCGCGCTGGCTTGGATCGTGACGGCGATCTTCCCGATATGCGGAGCGCTGAGGCTTGCTAGATTCAACGTTATAGACGGCATTCCGGGTTATTTCATCGGGCTTCCGATTCCCGCAGCGGGAGGCGTGCTGGCCACGCTGGCCCTGTTCAAGGGCGAGCTGCACTATTCCTTGCTGCTGCTGAGCACGCTTGCGCTGTCGTTCCTGATGGTCAGCAACATGAAGTATCCGAATTTCAAGAAGCTGGGACTGCCGAGGAAAGCGTTCTGGGCGATTCCGGTCGTCGTGCTTGGAGCCGCGGTGCTCGCTTATATGTTCCAACAGGCGATTCCGAAGGTCATTCTGGCCTTGCTGCTTCTGTACGCGTTATGGGGACTAAAAAAAAACGTTGAAAGCCTGCTCCCTTCCAGAAGAAGAGCCGCTCGAAGAGAAGCGGCCGAAGACGAAGAACAATCCAAGCACAGCGCATAACGACGAATAGACGAAGGCGCCGATTGTCCCCCTCGAGGGGGCGGATCGGCGCCTTTATTCACGATTCAGAAAGTATAAAACCCGCTATCCTTATCTGAAATCGTCTCCGACAAAACGCCTTCATCGTCCAGAGGACGCCGAAGGCGTTTTTGCTTGGTTTGCCGGGCGCAACTACGTAAAAGCAGCCTCCCGGCTCAGGGGCTGCTTTCGTTGTCGATCGACGGACGCCTATCTCAGGTCAGGTGAGGTTAAACCAGCCGAGCGTTGAGCATTTCTCCGACTCCCTTGCGACGACGTCCTCGAGACTGATGTCCAGAAGGTTGCACATGGCCGACATGTAGAAAAGATTTTTGCCCATTTCGTTGCGAATGATTTCACGGCATTGCTCGCAGAGCTCGCCTTCCATATGCGATTTCGATTGACGATTCGCCTGGTCCAGCGGCATCTCCTCGGAGAAACCTTGATTCCGGGCGTTCAAAGCGATGCACCCGCACTCCGTAATGGACTTGGATACGGCCCGGTTCACGGAGGCATTGGATTGACTGAACTTCGTGACGACGTCGAGCAGACTGCGATGGCGGAGCAACAATTCCGACACCTGACTTTGAAATTCCTGAAGCGTAGGCGCGCCCATCCGTTCCACCTCGGTTACCTTTTATTTACTTTTTCTCCTCCATTATAGAGCAAGGGGGATGAGAATTCAAAGAAAGTTACGATTTCTAAAGAAACTTTAAGATGCGTCCGGGGGGAAGGTTAGCGAGCGGAAAATTGGAACATACTAGTAACGAGAATTTTTCGATTGCGACAAGAGAGGGAGTGATTTCTATGATTATGAGAAGAGTGATCCAGACGTTCGGGTTGTTGATCGGAGCGTTGCTGGGTCAGCAAATGTCGGCTTCGCAGCTTGCTTCCGAGTCGCCCTGGATGGGAACTCTGCTGGGCGCAACGACGGGATCGGGCGGTACGCTGAGCCTGGTCGTCGGAGCGGGAGCGGGATTTCTGCTGGCTACTTCCGTGTCGACGCCGCTGTCGCGCGCGTTGAAGCGCGGGATCGATCGGCTGTCCGACTACCCGATGTCGGAGCTGCTGACCGGTATGATCGGGTTGATTTTCGGGCTCGCGCTATCTTCCTTCCTGTATCCCTATATCACGGATGTTCCATATGTGGGACAAGTGTTGGCGGCGGGAACCGCGCTTGCGCTCGGATATGCGGGGTTGGTCGTCGGCCTGCGGAAAAAGGACGAGCTCGGCGTGCTGCTGCTGGAACGCAGAAGGGTCGAGACGACCGAGAAGTCGGGGCCGCGTTACGAGGAACATAAGATTTTGGATACGAGCGTCATTATTGACGGCCGGATCGCGGACATCTGCAAAACCGGATTTATCGAAGGCACGCTTGTCATTCCGGAGTTCGTGCTGGAAGAGCTGCAGCACATCGCCGATTCCTCGGATCTGCTCAAGCGCAACAGAGGGCGCAGGGGACTGGACATTCTGAACAAAATTCAGAAAGAACTGGACGTCAAAGTACTTATCTACGAAGATGCGAACGAAGAGCCGGGAGAAGTGGACAGCAAGCTCGTAAAGCTGGCCAAGGCGATGCAGGGCAAGGTCGTCACGAACGATTTCAATCTGAACAAAGTATGCGAGCTGCAGGGCGTATCCGTCCTGAACATCAACGATTTGGCCAATGCGGTCAAGCCGGTCGTGCTGCCCGGAGAGGAAATCATCGTGCAGGTCATCAAGGACGGCAAGGAACATGGACAAGGCGTCGCTTATCTGGACGATGGCACAATGATCGTGGTGGAGGGTGGAAGGGACTTTATCGGAACGACGATGGAAGTGCTCGTGACGAGCGTGCTCCAGACTTCGGCGGGCCGAATGATCTTCGCGAAGCCGAAGCTATTGGAAAAAGCGCTCTGAAGCGGTATGATAATAGAATTACGGGCGGGACGCGCTCCAGTGTCCCGTCTTTTGTTTGTTATTCTAGGATCGTGCGTGGGGAGATCATGCGAATGTCTTGGGAGTGGGGGGCCGTGGTTGTCGCGGCGGGTAGGGGCGCCCGGATGGGCGCCCCGGACAACAAAGTGTATCTGGAGCTGGCCGGCAGGACGGTGCTGGATCATGCGCTGGGCGCGTTCGAGCGCTGCGCCGCCGTATCCGCCGTCGTACTGGTCGTCGGAGAAGGAGAGACGGAGCGGGCGACGGAGCTTGTGGCTGCGGGGGGCTACGGCAAAGTCTCCGACGTGATCGTCGGCGGCGCGGAGCGCCAGGACAGCGTGTACGCCGGGCTGACCGTTCTGCGCACGGAGGGTGTGCTTGTCCATGATGCGGCTCGGCCGCTCGTGGGCCCGGAGCAGATCGCGGCTTGCTGCGCGGCTGCCGAGGAGCACGGGGCGTCGGCGCTGGCCGTGCCCGTCAAGGACACGATCAAGGTGTCCGACGGGCAGGGCTTTATCGTGGCGACGCCGGAGCGCAGCACGCTGTGGAGCGTGCAGACGCCGCAGGCGTTCGGGCGGCTGGAGCTGATGCGGGCGCACCGGCAGGCGAAGGAGGACGGAGCGGCGGCTACGGACGACGCGATGCTCGTGGAGCGGCTGGGGCGCAAGGTGGCCATCGTCCAGGGCGACTACGCAAACTTGAAAATTACGACGCCGGAGGATCTGCCGATCGCGGAGCTTCTGCTGGCCAGGTCGAGGCGGCAGGGGGAGGCGGCGAAACGGCAGGACATAAGGGAAGACGGCAGAGGCCATCGATCGGGGAGGGGCAATGACATGATTAGAGTGGGACAAGGATTCGACGTGCATCAACTGGTGGAGGGCCGCCCGTGCATCATCGGAGGCGTAACCATCCCGTACGAGAAAGGCCTTCTCGGCCATTCCGACGCCGACGTCCTATTACATACGATCAGCGACGCGATTCTCGGGGCTTTGGGCTTGGGGGATATCGGGAAGCATTTTCCCGATACGGACCCGGCGTTTAAGGATGCCGACAGCGTGAAGCTGCTCGAGCATGTCTGGGGGCTGGCGAAGGAGCGCGGGTACAAGCTGGGCAACGCCGACGCGACGATCATCGCCCAGGCGCCGAAGATGGCGCCGTACATTCCGGCGATGGTCGCGGTTATTGCGCGCGCGCTCGAATGCGATGAGTCGCAGATTAACGTTAAGGCGACGACAACTGAGAAGCTTGGCTTCCCGGGCCGCGGCGAAGGCATCGCTTCTCAGGCGGTCGTGCTGCTGGTGAAGGAGTAAGGTTAGGCACGTCGCGTCGAGAGAGTGTCGAAGGCCAAAAAAGTGCCTCGGCGCTGCCCAAGCCGCGGGGCCAAGGCCAGAAAAGTGCCTCGGCGCTGCCCAAGCCGCGGGGCCAAGGCCAAAAAAGTGCCTCGGCGCTGCCCAAGCCGCGGGGCCAAGGCCAAAAAAGTGCCTCGGCGCTGCTCAAACCGCGGGGCCAAGGCCAGAAAAGTTCCTTGGGACTGAGCGGCCGGTCCTCTCCCGGAGAGGCATAGCGCTCGAGCTCAGCGCGATATATACACGATTGATCAAGGAGGAACGGATTATGTCCACTAAAGTCCGCGTACGTTATGCGCCGAGCCCGACGGGGCATCTGCATATCGGCAATGCGAGAACCGCTATTTTCAACTACTTGTTCGCCCGTCATCATGGGGGAGAGTTTATTATCCGGATCGAGGATACGGACGTTAAGCGCAACGTCGCGGGCGGCGAGGAGAGTCAGCTTAAGTACTTAAAATGGCTCGGCGTCGATTGGGACGAGAGCATCGACCGTCCCGGGGAGTACGGGCCGTACCGCCAGACCGAGCGTCTTGATATTTATCGCGCCCACACGCAGCAACTGCTGGATCGTCAGCTTGCTTATCCGTGCTACTGCACGGAGGAGGAGTTGGAGCGGGAGCGCGAGGAGCAATCGGCGCGCGGCGAAACTCCGAAATATTCGGGCAAATGCCGTCATCTGAGCGCGGAGGACAGAGAGAAGCTGGCGGCGGAAGGCCGTGTGGCGAGCATACGTTTTACGGTGCCGGCTGACCGGACTTATACGTTCCAGGACATCGTCAAAAGCGAGATTTCGTTCAAGTCGGAGGATTTCGGCGATTTCGTCATCGTCAAGAAGGACGGCATTCCGACATACAACTACGCGGTAGCCGTCGACGACCATCTGATGGCGATTTCGCACGTGCTACGCGGCGAGGATCACATCACGAACACGCCTCGTCAACTGATGATCTACGAAGCGTTCGATTGGACGCCTCCGGTATTCGGACACATGACGCTGATCGTGAACGATCAACGCAAGAAGCTGTCCAAGCGCGACGAATCCATCGTGCAGTTTATCCAGCAGTACGAAGAGCTGGGCTACCTTCCCGAAGCGCTGTTTAACTTCATTACGCTGCTCGGTTGGTCTCCTGAGGGAGAAGAGGAGATTTTCGGCAGGGAGCAGCTGATCGAAATTTTCAACGCCAACCGTCTGTCGAAGAGCCCCGCGGTGTTCGATACAGCCAAGCTGAGCTGGCTTAACCAGCACTACTTGAAGCAAGCTGAGCCGGAACGGGTGCTGGAGCTGTGCCTGCCGCATCTGAAAGCGGCCGGACGGCTGCCGGAGGCTCCGAGCGAGCAGGAGCTGAAATGGGCTTCCACCTTGGTGACGCTGTTCCGCGACCATCTGCGGTTCGGAGCGGAGATCGTCGCTCTGTCCGAGCTGTTCTTCCAGGAGAAGCTGATCTTCGACGACGAGGCGAGCACGGTGCTGGCGGAGGAGAGCGTTCCGGCCGTACTGCAATCGTTCCGCGAGCAGATCGAGGCAGCGGGCGAGGAAGGCTTCACGATCGACAATATGAAAGCATTGATCAAGGCGGTGCAGACCGAGACCGGGGTCAAAGGCAAAGGCTTGTTCATGCCGATTCGCGTCGCTTTGACTGGACAGACGCACGGACCGGACCTGGGCGGCACGATCTGGCTGCTGGGCCGGGACAAGGTGCTGAAGCGTCTGGCGTGAGTTTGGCTTGGCGGTAGTCGGCAGTTTGCGGAGCGATAGCAGCCTGCCGGACCGGTCATTGCTGCGTGCGAATGGGAGTTCGGCTAGATAACGGTCTGCGGGACCGTTAAATGCTCGGACGGGGCAGTTGGCGACTGATTAACGGTCTGCGAGACCGCTAAATGCTCGGACGGGGCAGTTGGCGACTGATTAACGGTCTGCGGGACCGTTAAATGCTCGGACGGGCAGATGGCGACTGATTAACGGTCTGAGGGACCGTTAAATGCTCGGATGGGGCAGTTGGCGACTGATTAACGGTCTGAGGGACCGTTAAATGCTCGGATGGGGCAGTTGGCGACTGATTAACGGTCTGAGGGACCGTTAAATGCTCGGATGGGGCAGTTGGCGACTGATTAACGGTCTGCGGGACCGTTAAATGCTCGGATGGGGCAGTTGGCGACTGATTAACGGTCTGAGGGACCGTTAAATGCTCGGACGGGGCAGTTGGCGACTGATTAACGGCCTGAGGGACCGTTAAATGCTCGGACGGGGCAGATGGCGTCTGATTAACGGTCTGGGGGACCGTCAAATGCTCGGACGGGGCAGATGGCGTCTGATTAACGGTCTGCGGGACCGTTAAATGCTCGGACGGGGCAGATGGCGTCTGATTAACGGTCTGAGGGACCGTTAAATGCTCGGACGGGGCAGATGGCGTCTGATTAACGGTCTGCGGGACCGTTAAATGCTCGGATGGGGCAGTTGGCGACTGATTAACGGTCTGCGTGGAGCTAGAATAAAAAGTGGACACCTCATAAGAGCAGACAGATAATGAATACAACAAGAAAATGAGGTGTCCGGTATGGGGGAGCAAAGACAGCATTACAGCGAAGAATTCAAAGAGCAAGTCGTT
>NZ_JBEPYQ010000086.1:0-30747 GCF_041641335.1 Cohnella sp.
ACGAAAAAGCAATCATAATATTCCTAATATAGGTAATTATGGCGAGTAATTTTTCATGTTAGGTTTGATGCATGAGTAGTGACTTTTTTGGCCTTAGCCGCGCGGCTTGTGTAGCGCGGAGGCACTTTTTTGGCCTTGGCCCCGCGGCATCGGTTCCGCCTAAGCTCCAAAAGTCGAAGAAGGGATTCAACTGCTGATTTTATGAGCCGCTTTGATTCGAAAATAGATTGAGCAGAATGTTGTTGGCTCGCAATCGGCTGATTTTTCGAACTGGAGTTGACTTTTTCGCCGAGAAACGTTAAGTTTTTTTGCAAGACTGGTGTTGTGGTTCTGACTAGGAGCCGCCTTGCGCTGGTCTTATTTTATTTGAATCAATTTCAGGTCATCCGACTCTCGGGTGGCCTGTTCGACCTTGGCAACAAATTCGTGTTAATTCGTGTTTATTCGCTATGGTAAAATAAATAAAAACCCATCTGTCAGTGGAGGGAATGTCGTAGTGGACGAGAGGATCACGGCGTCGGCGCTTAGGCCGGTGGCCGAGTTGAACTACTTGAATGCGATCAACGTGGCCCGTTATCGTGCGATTATGAGGTATGTTTATTTGCAGTATCAGCGGCTCAAATACTGGCTTAAGCCGGAAGAAATCTTCGAGGGCGTGCAGGACTGGGACGTCATAGATGGTTATACGCTTGAGCAGTGCGTCTCGGATCTGGAGCAATTGAAAAGCTGGGGCAATCTGGCCTCCCGTCACGATGGCGGGAGGGCGTTGTCGCTTGAGGAATATATGCGCAAGAAGAGCCAATATCTGCTGACTCCGTATGCGATCGAGATCGAGCGGATGCTTGAAGCGCTGGAGAAGGTGAAAGGGTACGGCGGCTCGCTAGAGACGACCTACTTCGATACGATAGCGGAGTGTATTCAGCAAATTCGCGTAAATGCAGACGGAATGCGGGAAGGCGAGGCGCTGCACAATTGGGAGAAGCTCTACGTGGCGTTCAAGACGATGCACGAGAATGCCGCTGATTTCATCGCCAGCATGAACTCGATTCAGGCGGAAGAGATGATGGCGACGGACGGTTTTCTGGCCATGAAGGAAAATCTCGTCAACTATTTGCAGCATTTCGTAAAGAGTCTCCAACGCAATGCGTACAAGATCGAGGGCCAGCTGCAGCAAATCTCTCCGACCCTTGCCGAGCTTTATTTGTCGCATGTGACAGCGGACGAGCTGCGCAAGCCGCGGCTGGAGGAAGGGAAATCGGCCGAGGAACTGATGAGCGAGTACCGGCAAGGCTGGAGCAACCTGATGCGCTGGTTCGCGGGAGACGCCGCCAACGTCAGCGAGCTTACGCTGCTGGAGAAGGCGACCAAGGACACGATCGCCAAAGTCGTACGCAGCGCGGTGCGCCTTCAGGAGCGCAGGCGCGGCGGGGCGAGCAGGCGGCTGGATCTGGAGCTGGTCGCGGAGAGGTTCGCGGCGATGGACACGCTTGAGGAGGCGCATCGTTTTGCCGCCTATGCGTTCGGGCTGTTTCCGGCCCGCCATCTGCAGGGCGAAGACCGCCGCGAGACGGAACGGGCGGACGCTTCCACCTGGGAGGAGCCGCCGAATATTCGGCTGATCCGTACCCGCAGCCGCAGGCGCGTGCTGAAGGGAGCCTCCGAGCCGATGCGCAGCCACGGCGCGAAGCGGGAAGCGCACCGGGAGCAGGTTCGCGAGCTGCTTGCCGAGGAGCAGGCTTTTACGGAACGGATGCTCGGCTACGGCTCGATCCGGATCGACGAGCTGCTCCGGGTGGACGGGAAGGAGCGGATGCGGCTGCTTCAGTGGATCGGCCGCTGCTCGGCGGTCGAGTCGCGGACGTTCGTTACGGCGGACGGGTGCAGAGTGTCGGTGAGCAAGCCGGAGCCGGACGATACGGCGGTGCTCCGCTGCGAGGACGGCGATCTGTCGATGCCGAACTACCGAATTGAAGTGACGAGAGGGGAGTTTGCGCGTGGCTAAAGGCGGGACGACGTCTTATGCGATCCGCAGAATGCGGACAAGCAAGCGGGCGGACGCGGAGCAATGGAACGAGCGTCGCCGGGCTTGCGCGCACGCTTTGCTGAACCGGACGTGGATTACGAAAGATTCCGATCCGGAAATCTTTTATTGGATTAAAGATCAATATACCGAATTAAGGGACTGGTTTTCGGAGTATACCGGGTTCGTGCTCATCCTGACCCGTACGATGGCCAAGCTGGACAAGTCTCCTCTCGTCGCTCAGCCATGGATGGGAATTTCCGAATTTAGGGAAGTGCGGGATTATGCGTTTTTCACTTATGCGCTGTGGTTTCTCGAGGGAAAGACGGAGCTGGACCAGTTCGTGCTGACCGATATCGTGGAACAGGTAGGCGAGCAGATGGCTGCTGTAGGGACGTCCGTCGATTGGGAAAATTATCAGCATCGGCTCTCGATGGTGCGGGCGTTGAAAAAGCTGCGGCAGCTTGGCGCGCTTGTCGGCATTGACGGAGACGAATCCGAATGGGCGGGTAACAGCGGGCAGAGGAATGTGCTGTACGAATGCTCTCCGAGCACGCGGTACGTGCTTCGGCATTTTCCGCGTCCGCTGGGACAGTACCGGTCGACGGACGACTTCAATGAACTGATCGTCTATCCCGAGACGGCGGACGGGGAGCTTCGCAAACGCCGCCATCGCGTGTTTCGGCGGCTGCTGCTGGAACCGGCCATATCGGACGCGGATTGGCATCCGGACGATTTGTACTATGTGATCACGCAGCGGCGCACGATCATCGACAATATGCAATTCATGTTCGGCATGGAGGGTACCCGTTACCGGGAAGGACTTTATTTTTTCTATCCGGAGCTAAGCGGCGAATGCGATCTGTTCCCTACGGCGGCGGCCGTCTCGGATCTGGCGCTGCTGTCCGCGGGAGAGCTGCGCCGTAGATTGGGAGAGCGGGACTGGTTCGTTACCGAGAAGGGGACGATCGAGCTGACTCGTACGGACATAGAGAGTATCGTGTATGCGTTAAAAAGACATTTCGAGGACTATTGGAGCAAGGAGCATCGTACGATGGGGCTCGCGGAATTAGCGGAAACGCTGACGGCGCACATGTCCGAATGGGGCCTCGGTACGTGGCGGCGGCAAGAGGGCAGTCAGGGAGAACGCTTCGTCGTGTCGGCGGTGCTCTCCCGTTGGAATGCGGATTATTCGTTCGATGAAAGTGAGACGGACAAGGGATGAGAGGGAGAGACTTGGACATGCAGGAGCTGGAGACAAGCGCGCAGCGGCAGGGCCGATGGCAAATGTCGCGCGCAGGCATTCTGAACTTTTGGTTCTATGAAGACGAGGAATTCGCGCTGGAGGACGGTCGTCTCGTCCTGCGGGGAGCCAACGGGTCGGGCAAGTCGGTGACGATGCAGAGCTTCCTGCCGCTCGTGCTGGACGGAGACAAGCGGCCTCATAGACTTGACCCGTTCGGGTCGAAGGACCGCCGCATTGAGTATTATTTGTTGGGGGAGAAGGACGAGCACACGGACAGAACCGGCTACCTTTGGCTGGAATTCCGTCATACGAAGAAAGGGATCTACAAGACGATCGGCATCGGTCTCAGAGCCCGCAAAGGAGCGGCCCAAATCGGCTTCTGGGGATTCGTGCTGGAGGACGGCAGGCGCGTCAACCATAATTTCTGGCTGTACGATCGGGTGCTGGAGCGTGAAGGAGCGGGTAAATTTCCGTTCGATCGCAAGTCGCTGGAGACGAGCATCGGCTCGGGCGGTCAAGTCGTGCAGGAGCAGGGGGCCTATCGCGATCTGGTTAACCGGGCTTTGTTTAACTTCCAGGATCGGGACGCTTATGCGGATCTGCTGCAGCTGCTCGTTCAGCTTCGCAGCCCTAAGCTGTCCAAGGACGTGAAGCCGACGGCGATCTACGAGGTGCTCGTTCAGGCGCTACCGCCGCTGCATGAGGAAGAGCTGCGTCCGCTGTCCGAAGTGATGGAGGATATGGACCAGCTTGCGGACCGGTTGGACGAGCTGAAGCTGCATCAAGCGGAGCTGACGAAGCTGAATCGCAGCTATGAGCAGTACAATCGTTATCACGCGTATCAGAGCGGAGAACGACTCCTGCAAGCGAAAGCCGCCAGCGACGAGACGCATCGCCAGACCGGCGCCTTGTTGAAGCAGCTGCAGGCGGAGTTGAATGAGGAAGCGAGAGTGCAAGAGGATCTGCAAGCTGCCCGAGAGCAAGTTGTGTCGATCGATTCGGAGCTGGAGCTGCTGTCCCGCAGCGAAGCGATGGAGAAGCAGCGAGAACTGGAGCAGGCCGAGCAGGCACTGAAGGAAACACAGCATTACGCAGAGCAGACGCGCAAGCGGCTGGCTTCGGCGCTGGCCAGCCGGGACGCTGCCCAGCATGCACGAGAGAAAGCGCAAGCCGAGATGGCGGAACAATTGACGAATCAGACGAATGCGTTGGAGCATATGGAGGGCCTGGCCGGCGACATGGAATTCGGCCATCATGGCGTGTACCATCACTACTGGATGCCGGAGCCTCCGGAAGAGACCGCATTTGCGGGAGCCTGGCTCAAGGATTTGGAAGAGCATCGCACGGGGTTGACGGAGGCTGTAAAGCTTGCGGATCAGGAGCAGGAGGCGGAGCGCCGGGTCGCCGAATACGACAAGGAGCTTGGTCGGATGCGGGCGCAGCGGGACGAAGCCGAGCGGGCGATGAGAACGGCGGAGGCCTCCGCCGAGGATGCGCTGCATCGCTGGAAGGAAGGCGTGCTGGAGTGGAAGGAAGGACTGCGGGAGCTGAAGCTGGGAGAGCGGGCCGTTCAGCTTCTGTTCGAGGCTAGCGCGGATTTGACCTACGAGCATCAGAACTTGGAAGCGGTGCTCCGGCCGGCCAAGGTGGAAGCCGACGGGCAGAAGCAGTCGCTGGTGGTGCGCAAGCTGGAGCTGGAGCAGCAATCCAGGCGGATCGGGGACGAGGTGCGCAAGCTGGAGGCGGAGAAGCGGGAATGGCAAAGCGCCCGCGAGCCGGAGCCGCCTCGCAGCGAGGCGCGCATCGCGACGCGGAGAGGCTACGGCGCGGCGCAAGGGGCGCCGCTGTTCGAGCTGTGCGAGTTCCGGGGCTCGCTCACGCCGCAGGAGCAGGCTTCGATCGAGCAGACGCTGCTGGCGAGCGGCCTGCTCGATGCCTGGGTGAGACCGGACGGGGCGATCGGCCGGGCGACGGATCAGGACGAGGAAGCGTGGATTGCGCCGGCGCCTCTGGAGTGGGGGTATACGCTGGCGGACGTGCTGAAGCCGATGCCGTCGCAGGAATCCGGCGTGTCGGAGCGAGTCGTGGAGGAAGCGCTGCGTTCCTTCGCGTGGGGAGAGCGGTTCGACGGTTCCGGCGCGCTGTCCGCAGGCTCGGCGCAAGGAGTGACCGTCGGCAGCGACTATTATCAGTTCGGTGCGGTGACGGGGAAAATCGGAGCGGGGGAACGCCGGGCGCAATATATCGGCAAGGAGGCGCGGAGGCAGTATAAGCTGGCCGAAATCGCGAGATTAACCCGCGAGATCGAGGAAGGCGAGCGGCAGCTCGGCGAGTTGGCGGCCGGGATCTCGGCGCTGGAAGCGTCCATGACGGCGATCGACGAGGAGTTGGGACGCTTTCCACTGCATGAGGAGCTTCATTCGGCAGTGAAGGAAGCCTGGAAACGCCAATACGATGCGACGGCCCGCTTCCAATTGTATATGGAGCAGGAAGCGCGCAAGGCGGACGAGCTGCGGGCGCAGCAGGAGCAATGGGCGCAGCTTAAACGGGATTTGATCGCCGCTACCGCGCAGTGGAGCCGGCTGAAAAACGCGAGAACACTCAGGGAAGCGCTGCATGCCGTCTCGAGCTACCGGGAGACCGTCTCCGAGCTGATCGCTGACTGGCGCATTTATGCGCAGGCGGCGAAGCAGGAGGAGAAGCACGCGTCCGATGCCGCCGCCTATGCCGAGCAAGCGGAATACGAGGAGGCGCAGCGCGACGAGCAGCAGGACAAGCTGTACGGCTGCCGCGTCAAGGTTGACCAGCTGCGCAAGCTGATGGAGGAGCTCGGCATCAGCGATCTGCATGAGCGTATCAGCGGGCTTCGCGCCCGCCGCGAGGAGACAGCGAAAGCTCAGCAGCGCCTGGCCGATCTGCGGGCGGATCTGGCCGGCCGTCTCGGCGGGCAGCGCGAGCGGCAAAGGCAGCTGGCCGAGCAGGAGAGCGAACGGCTGGAGCGGCTGGAGCGATCTGAGCGGGCGTTCCGCGAGGAGCTCGGCTTGCAGCTCATTCCCGAGCTGCAGCCTGACGGGGCGGACGGCGAGCTTCCTGCGGTCAACGTTGCGCAGGCGCTGGAAGGCGGCCGGGACGAGCTGATGCGGGCTTGCAGGCAGATTGTGTCCCTGCTCGAGACGGCCATGTCCCGTACGAGCAAGGAGCGGTTGGGGAGCATCTTGCAGGATCAATACAATGCGACCAAGCATCTTCTGGGCGAATACGCGATTGAAGCGGAGATCAGCGAGCAAGGCCGCGTCGCGCTGTGGTCGATGCGGGACCGGACGAGGCCGATGAGGCCGGCGGCATTGCTTGCGGAGATGAACCTGATTCTGGCGGAGCAGCAGGAGCTTCTGAGCGAGAAGGATCGAGAGCTCTTCGAGGAAATCATTTTGCGAAGCGTCGGCAAAGCTATCCGCCAGCGTATTCAGCGCGCGGAGCTGTGGATGAAGACGATGAACAGGCTGATGGCCGAGCGCAATACGTCGAGCGGGCTGAAGCTGCAGCTGCAATGGCTGCCCAAGGCCGCGCAGACGGAGCAGGAGCTGAACAGCGACGAGCTTGTGACGCTGCTGCGGCGAGACGCTCATCTGCTGCACGACGAGGAGGTCGAGCGGCTGATCGCGCACTTCCGTTCCCGGATTCAGTGGGCCAAGCAGGGAGCGGCCGAGGAGAGAGAGTCGCTCCGCAAGCATCTGTACGAGATGCTGGACTACCGGACATGGTTCCAGTTTTCCCTGCGCTACAAGAAGGGAGACGAGGCGCAGTACCGGGAATTGACCGATGCCCGCTTCAACGTGCTGAGCGGCGGGGAGAAGGCGATGTCGATGTACATTCCGCTGTTCGCCGCAACGTATTCCCGCTACGCGGATGCCGCACCCGAGGCTCCTAAAATCATTTCGCTGGATGAGGCTTTCGCCGGGGTGGATGACGAAAATATTCGCGACCTGTTCGGCCTGCTCACGCAGATGGATTTCGACTACATGATGACTTCCCAGGTGTTGTGGGGCTGTTACGACACGGTGCCGCGCTTGTCGATCTGCGAAATTTACCGTCCGAAGGATGCGGGCTTCGTTACGCTGTTCCGCTACCGTTGGAACGGAAAAACGAGAGAGTATATTCCCGACGGAGGAGAGAAGGAGCAAGATGACCGAAGCCCAGTCGAAGCTTGAGGAGGCTGCACGGGCTTATTTCGGACAGTCCGGGTTTCGCCGCTTCCTTGCCGCGCTCCGCGCGAAGTTCGAGGCGTCGGATTCCGGTCCGCGCGGTTATGTGGAGCTGAATCGTCCGACGGAGGAAGAGTTCGAGGCGCTAGACGGCTTCTATGGGACTTACACGCCGGATCGAAGCCAGCCTGTCTATCGCTACTCCATACGTCGATTCGAACGGTTAATGCGCGCAAGCCGTTTTCAAATGTCGATTCCGGAGCTGCTGCGGATTCTGTACGGGTCGGAGGTGCGGACGCGCGGCCAGCAGAGAGCGGCGTCCGCGGAGTCGTGGGAGACGATGATCCGAGAAGCGATGGAGCCGCTGCGCGCATCCGGCGTTCAAGCTCCGAGCGGAGAAGCGCGAGAAGAGGGAGAGGCGGGAGAAGCGGACGAGACGGAACGCGAGCTGCTATCTTGCAGAGGGCGGATTGCGGAATGGGTGGAAGGCATGCGGGAAGAGACGTCTCCCGGCGTGCGGATATTGCGCAAGCTGTTCGTGTCCGGGCCGGAGGAGGGGCTTACGAATGCCGTTCGGGCGCTGCTCGCATTAGCTGAGGCGCAAGCCCGATCCGGTCCCCAATCGGAATGGGAGCCGATCCGTCTGCCCGTCCTCTCCGCGCAAGCGACGGGCGACGCCCATGCGCTGGATTGGAAGCATCCGACGGGGCGATTATTCTGGTGGGGATTGGTCGCCTGCTTCCATTCTCGCGAGGCGGAATCGTTCGTATCCTCCGCGGCTTACTCGGACACACACATGGAGGCCGAGGAGGATTCGCTTGGAAAGGAGCCCAGCGAACCGAGCCTCTCGCAGGCTCAACTGATTCGCGAAGGTTATCGCCGGGGAGGCGTGGCGGACGACGACCTGTCTTCGCAAGTGATAATCTTTGCGCCGGGATGGGACTTGCGCTGGGAAGAACGGGTGCTGACGCTGCGGCAGGTCGAAAGAATGGCGGGGACGTCCTCAGGGACGCTGCGCTGCTCCGCAGTATACGCGGTGGAGAATCCGTCCGTGTTTGCGGTATTGACGGATGCGGCCGTGAAGCGGCACGAGCAAAATTGGACTAAAACGCAAGCCCCGGCCCGGGCGGCAGAGGAACTGCCGCTTCTCGTCTGCGTAAACGGGCAGCCGAGCGTAGCCGTAGTGAAGCTGCTCGAGCTCGTTCTTGGCAACCTTGCGCAGGACGGTCCGCAGGTATGGTATTCGGGAGATCTGGATGTTAAGGGACTGGAGATTGCCATCGGCATGCAGCAGCGTTTCCCGCAGCGCTATCGCCCTTGGAGGATGGATTCGGGACACTACAATCGCTATTCCTATCGTGGGATTCCGCTTACGGAGGCGGAGAGGCAGCGCCTTGAAGCTGCCGACATTCCATGGGAGCCGAAGCTGGGGAGCGTTATTGCGGCTGCGGGATTTAAGCTGCATCAGGAGCTGTGGGTGGACGAATTGGAGCGCGACTGGCTCGATGCAGTCGAACAAGCTTTGTATTAAACTGACCTAGGACGATCGATCATAAAGTTTGGAAGTACGCCCCGATTTGACGTTTTCATGACGTCTTGTCGGGGCTTTTCGTTTTTTCTCCGTTAATGTGATTCGTATCACGAACTCGAATTCCCGATCCGCTACGATAACAGCAGAACCATTATTCATCGAAAGGGGCGTTCGGCGATGGAGTCCGTGAAACCGAAGCGCGAAGAGGATCGGAACGATGAGGTCCATTCGCAAAAAGGAACTTTATTTTCCGTATTCATGCTTGGAGCTTTTATTGCTCTTTTGTTCGTTGCGGTGTTCGGTCTGTACATGTCGAGAGTGTAGCCGGAGGGAGGGATTAAGATGAAGCTGAAAATGCACCGGTATGAAGAAATATGGTTAGTTTGCGGCATTTCCCTGATTGTCGTATTTATGCTCATCACCGGATACCAGACGTTCGCTCTGGATATGGGGCCTCCGAGTCATATGGAGACGATCGATCCGCAGAAGGTGGACGAGACGGCTCCGTTCGACAAACCGGGCGTGTACAAGATCGGAGAGGACGAGTACGAAGTAGTCCTGTCGTTGGAATCGTTCGTCTTTACTCCTGCGGACATCGAGATTCCCGCGGGCTCGACCGTGCATTTCATTTTGACTTCCAAGGACGTGACGCACGGCTTCGAAGTGGCGGGCACCAACGTCAACGCGATGGTCATGCCGGGCTACATCCAGAAAATCACGCAGAAGTTCAGTAAAGCGGGCGAATATTTGATCGTCTGCAACGAATACTGCGGAGCCGGCCACCAGTACATGAGCACGATCATCAAAGTCGTATAGAGGAGGCGAGTCGATTGAATAAGCTGTTGGGAGCCCAGCCGAAGGACGCGGCCCTGTCGAGAACGTATTTGTTCGTAGCCTTCGCGGCGCTGCTGCTGGGCGGCATCATGGGATTGCTGCAAGCGACGGAACGGGCAGGATGGTTCGAAATGCCAAGCTGGTTCACTTATTATCAAGCCTTGACGACGCATGGCATCGTGCTGGTCGTCGTGCTGACCGCGTTTTTCACGATCGGTTATTTCTACGCGGCGTTGTCGCACACCTTGGGCGGCCTGCTGACTAAAGTCCGGAAAATGGCGTGGATCGGCTTCGCGCTGAAAATCGTCGGCTTCGTGTTCGTCGTCATTCCTGTCCTGATGAACAAAGCTACCGTTATGTATACGTTCTATCCGCCAATGAAAGCCTCGCCTTATTTCTACATCGGTTTGGTGTTTATCGTGCTGGGCGTGTGGATGTGCGCGTTCGGGGCGTTCGTTCAAGTCGCGACCTGGAGAAAGAACAATCGCGGACAGCATCTCCCGATTCTATCCTTCTTCGCCACCGGCGTGTTCGTGCTTCTGTTCTTCGGCAGCCTCGGCGTGACGGTAGAAGTGCTGACGCTGATCCCTTGGGCGTTCGGATGGACGAAGACGGTCAACGTCATGGTCAGCCGCACGCTGTTCTGGTCGTTCGGGCATACGCTGGTCAATATCTGGTATTTGACGGCGGTGTCCGCCTGGTACGTCGTCGTGCCCAAGGTAATCGGCGGAAGAAGGTTCAGCGACGTGCTGACGAGATTCGTCATCATCGCCCTCGTCATCACGAACATTCCCGGAGGCTTCCACCACCAGATTATCGACCCGGGCATGTCGCAGTCGTTGAAATTCATGCACGTCTTCATGAGTCTGGTCATCGGCATTCCTTCCATGATGACGGCGTACGCCATGTTCTCCGTCTTCGAGCGCCGCGGCAGAGAGCTTGGGGGCAAAGGACTGATCGGATGGTTCAAAAAAATGCCATGGGGCGACGTCCGGTTTCTGGCCCCGTTCATCGCGATGGTCGCGTTTATTCCCGGAGGAGCGGGCGGTATCGTACAGACGACGAACCAGCTGAACCAGGTCGTGCACAATACGCTGTGGATCGTCGGCCACTTCCATCTGACGGTCGGCACCTCCGTCATTCTGACTTTCTTCGGCATCAGCTATTGGTTGATTCCGTTCGTCTCCAAACGCGTATTGACGCCGCGCATCAACAAGCTGGGAGTCATCCAGACGATCTTCTGGACGATCGGCATGCTGATCATGACGTTTGCGATGCACATTTCCGGCCTGCTCGGCGCTCCGCGCAGAACTTCCTACACAACGTACGGGGATCATGCGGTCGCGGCCAGCTGGGATCCGTATACGATCCTCGTCGTGATTGGCGCGGCGTTCCTGCTGGTCGGAGGGGCTCTTCAACTGTATGCCGCTTACTACTTGATGTTCCGCGCGCCCAAAGGCCATACCGAATTTCCGCTCGCGGAAGCCGAAGAGAACGCTTCAGCCACCCCGTACTGGACCGAACGCTGGGGCCGCACGATCATAGTGATGCTGCTGCTCGTCGCAATGGCTTACGTCGCGCCGCTGGTCAACTTTATTGCCAACGCTCCGCCGGGGTCTCCTCCTTTCGTCACCTGGTAGGCGGTCGGCATGAAGAGCCTTCGTCCGAATTCATTTGCGACGTTTGCCGTCCTTCTATTCGGAATCGCGTTGTTTTATTGGGGGACCGACGGATTTACCGCCTATACCGCGGAGTCGGCCAGAGTGAACCGGCTGCTCGATGCCCGTCCGACGTTTCCGCAGACGACGTTCGAGGACAGCAAGGGGCGAAGCTACTCCATCTCCGAGTTCGAAGGCAAATACGTGTTCCTGACCTTCTTCTACTCGGCCTGCTCGACGGTATGCGTCCAACTGGAAGGGAATATGGGACGGGTGTACGAGGCGGTACCCGCCGAGCGGCTCGGGCGAGAGATCGTGTTCCTGAGCGTCAGCTTCGATCCGGACAGGGACGACCCTGCGAGATTGGAGGAGTATCGGACGTTCTTCGACAGCGACGGGGAGACGTGGCGGATGGCCAGAGTTTCCGATCGGGCGGAATTAGATCGGCTGCTGGACGAGTTCGGCGTCATCGTTATCCCCGACGAGAGCGGCGGCTTCGCGCATAATTCCGCCTTCTACCTCGTCGATCCGGCAGGAACGCTAATCGACGTGATGGACTACACCCGGCCGGAAGAGGCGGCCAGCGAAGTCGTCCGAATCCTCGGCCAGGAAAGGGGGAACGGAGGATGAAGCAGTCCGTATACGGGCTTGCGCTGTTCATTCTGCTGGCTCTTCCCCCTGTGGCCGGCTTGATGGAATCGCTTATGATCGCGCACATGCATATGCAGATGCCGCTATTGGTCGCTTCCGGCTTCCTGATGGCGAAGTACGGGCAAATCCGCTTTCCCCGGTTCTGGGAGCGCTGGAACGTCAACGGCGTTCCCGGCATCCTGCTGTTCGCGATCGTCGCGGTATACTGGATGCTGCCGCGCGCGATGGACGAGGCGCTGGCCTTCCCCGCAATGGAGGCGTTCAAGTTCGTCAGCCTGTCGCTCCTATGCGGCACGCCGCTGAGAGACAGCTGGCCCAAAGTCGGCTATGCGGCCAAAAGCGCGGTCATAATCGGCTTCACGCTGCTCTTCGCCGGAATGGGGCTGCTGTACGTCATCGCTCCCGTGCAGCTCTGCAACAATTACTTGCTGCTCGAACAGATCGCGCTCGGCTGGGGCTTCCTGACGACGGCGATTTGCATGGTCATTTTCATGATCTATCACGCGTTTACGCGTCATTCCGCGTATGAATGACGCCTCTTTTGAATATAGAGTATCGACAACCGCGACCTCTAACGGCCGCTCAAATTGGTTGGCTGAACGGCCGCGTTTGCCGGCTCAATTCCCGGCCAGCCAGCGATCGATCTTCCCGTACAGCTGATCGGGATCGAACGGCTTGGTCAAAATATCGGTCATTCCCGAGCGGAGATAGAGTTCGTGGTTTTCCTTGAAGGCGTCGGCGGTCAGCGCCACGATCGGCAGAGCGCGGTGCTGCGGGTTCTGCCGAATGCGGCTGACCGTCTCGCAGCCGTCCATGACCGGCATATGGATGTCGATCAGCAGCAGATCCCACGGTTCCCGTTCGAGCAGCTCGAGCACTTCGAGACCGTTGTCCGCTACACCGACGACGTAACCCTTGTCCTTCAGCAGCTCGACGACGATGAGCTGGTTGATCTCGTTGTCTTCGCCGAGCAAAATTCTCCTCGCTCCTTCAGGCGGTTGCGGCACGGGATCGGACGAGTCGGAACGTTCCGGCGCCTTAAGGGCGTGAGGATGGCCGGATGCCGCTGCGGGAGATGGCTCGGGGGAACGATCCGGCGCCGCTTCCGGCGATAGACCGGAGCGGTACGGAGCCGCCGAAGCGGCGGCCTGCTTCCGGCCGCTGCGCAGTTCCCGCCAGGAGGCCAACGCCTCGGCGAGATGCTTGCGGCTGACGGGCTTCAGCAGCATAAGTGCATGCTCTTCCGCATCGACGCGCTGAAGCAGGAGGCCGCGCGTATGCGCGCTCGCGAGCGTCAGCACGGGGATGCCCGCCTTGCGGGCCGCGTCGACGAGCGAGTCCCAGCGGCCGGTCCGGGCGTCCTCCTGCGAGAAGTCGACGATCAGCAGATCGGCCTGCGGCAAGCGGCTCGGAGAGTCGAAGACGCGCAGTCCTAACGACGTCAGCATTCCGGTTACGGACGCCAGGACGATCTCCGAGCTCCCCGCGACGATCGCGCTGCTCTGCACCGACGATGCCTGCTCGGGGGCGTCTTGCCCGGCGTCCAGCTCGCAAGGTAGCTCGAAGGCGAACAAGCTGCCTTGCCCGGACTCGCTTCGAACTTGAATCGAGCCGCCCATCCGTTCGATCAGCTGCTTGCTGATGACGAGCCCGAGCCCCGTTCCGCCGAATCGTCGGCTGATCGAATCGTCGGCTTGCGTGAACGGCTGGAACAGCCCCGCCAGCTTGTCCGCCGGAATGCCGATGCCCGTGTCTTGCACCGAGCACTGCAACGAACAGCTGCTCTCGCCGATCGGCACGGCTTCCACGTACACGCGCACGAAGCCGCGGGAGGTGAACTTGATCGCGTTGTTGCACAGGTTGAGCAGCACCTGCCGCAAGCGAAGCGGATCTCCGACGAGCCGGTCCGGCGTACCCGGGGCGACGTCGAAGACGATATCGACGGGCTTCTCCCCGATGAACGTTCCGACGACGTCGGCTGCTTCGGCGAGCCAGTCCTCGACGGAGAAGGGCACGCACTCGATCGAGATTTGGCCGGCTTCGATTTTGGAGAAATCGAGAATTTCGTTGATCAGCGCGTTCAGCGTTCGCGAGGAGGAATGGATTTTGTTCGCGTAGTCTCTCTGAACGGCGGACAGCGGCGTATCCAGCAGCAGCTGGCTGACGCCTATAATGCCCGTCAGGGGCGTTCGGATCTCATGGCTCATGTTGGCGAGGAACCGGCTTTTCGCTTCGCTGGCTTTGTCGGCTTCCTTCCTCGCGATCAAATCGGTGAGATCGTGGATGGTCGCGGTGACTCCGGAGGCGGCCGATCCGGCCGGAACGCTGGGGGATAGCGTCAAAGAATAAGCACGGACCGATTCGCCGTCCGCATGCTCCCACTCCCATTGTTGAGAGGTCCCTTCGCTCAGCGTCATCTCGACGGCGGCGTTCCACTCGTCCGTCCGGTCCTGGAACAGGAAGTCGGTTAACCGGCGGCCGCGGATTTGCTCCGGCTCAAGCTGCAGCAGCCGGCATAGAGAGCGGTTGACGGACGTAATGGAGCCGTCTCTGTCGAGGCCGATAATGAAGTCGTGCGAGCTTTCGACAAGCGTCCGGTACCGTGCTTCCTCCTCCGCGTGTCTCTGATCGGCCTTCTTCCGGTCGGTGATGTCGATCGCCGTCCCGATAATCTCGGACACGTATCCGTCGGGGGCGGAGATCGGCTGAAGCGTGACGAGCAGCGTCCGGCTCGCAATCTCGGCGGCTAGATTGCCCGGAAAGTAGAATCCCGACGAAGATTCGAGCTCGAAGCTGACGCTCTCCCCCCGCCAGGCCTTCTCCAGATGCGCCTGGGTCCTTTGGGCGGCTTCCGGGGACAGCAGCTCCTCGGGCGAGCGTCCGATGGCGTATTCCGGCCGTACTCCCAACTGCTCCAGAAGCTGTCCGCCGAGCATGGAGTAGACGAACTGATCGCCTTGCCGGACCATTTTGAAGGAAAAGCCGTTCTGCATGCGCACGATGTCCAGCACGTCCTGCTGCGCTTGCCGCAGTCGGCGGTCCAGCGTTCGTTGTTTGTCGAAGAAATTCATGATTGCCGCGATAAGCAAGGCGTTAAGGGCGCAGATCAGCAAGAAGGGAGTCAGCGTATCGTAGAGAGGAGCGGGATAGATATATTGGAATACGACGAAGTAGCTGGCGAGCATGAGCGCGATCATGGCGCTCCATTGCGCGGTGAAGCCTCTGACCCGGCGAACGACCCAGCCGCATAGAATCGCCAGCAGGTGCATCACGACGAGAACGGACCAGAAGACGTCGGGGTTTTGCAGCGATCGGAAGACCGTAATGATGGAAGCCGTGATGAAGGCGGCGGCCGGGCCGCCGATGTAAGCGGCCAACAGGACGGGGAGCATGCGCAGGTCCAGGACGTTCGCGACGCTGTTGAAGTTTGCGTCGATTCCGATCGTGATCAGGGTAACGGAGATGATGCCGTGCGCGGCCGCCACGGACAGCTTGAACTTCCAGGAGTCGGGGCGCTCGTAGCTCGCGTAGAAGTGTCCAGCCAAGAAAGCGAAAGCGATCAAGATCGCGGAATTCATGATCAGATCCCGTAATAAGATGCTCATCGCACCACTCTCCTTGCATGAATACGTCCGGTCATACCTCATTCTCGGAGATCCCCCGTTTTTCCTGCTTGCGAACCCGTTCCTTCGACAACATTTTCGACAAAAAATCCTCGGTCTTAGGCACCTTGACCGGTCCACACGGTCATTTCAGTTTCTGAACCTGCTCTGGGACAGCTTCTTTTTCGCGCACAGAGCCTGAACGAACAGGAAACGGTCCCCTTCTGTCGAAATTAGTAACCATCGCCACACTCCAAGACCCCGCTGAAATGCCGTTGCGCGAATACGCGAAAATCCGACTTGACGCATTTTGACGTACGGTCGGGTTTTTTTATACAAAATTATCCTTCCGTATGAACTTATAGGTTGATATTGAACTTGTAGATATGTAATCGGGAGAGGGGGCTTGTTATAGTCGGATTGGGTGATGAACATTGGGCTTCGACTACTCGGTAATCGGCAATCGGATCAGGAAGGCCAGGGAAGAGAAAGGAATTACGCAAGAGACGCTCGCGGAATCTCTGGACGTGTCGAACGCTTACATCAGCAAGATCGAAAGAGGACGGACTCCGGTCAATCTGAACAACCTGGATAAAATATGCGCGGTTTTGGAGACATCCGCAGACTATATTTTGCGCGGCGCGAATACATCGAACGAGGATTACATGCGCAATGAGATCATAGACATGCTGGAAGGATGTTCGCCTGAGAAGATCAAGCTGATCGCGCAGATCATCAAGCCGATCGTCGATTACGAGGGATAACATCATTCGTAAGGAGGCGCCAGCCTTGGATCTGGATCTGAAAATTTCGCTCGGCTTTATCCGGAACAAGCTGCAAGCTATGGGATTGACGCATTTGAGCGTTCGCTCGCAAGGACGCAGTCTGATCATTTTCTCTATGGAGCCGAAGGAAGAGGCGATACGCGCCGTGCTGACCCGACTGGACGGTCGTCAGGAATACGTGATGACCATCGCCAACCATCGCGGCAAGTGGCAATTGGTCCCGGTCGTAGGGCCGCTCCAAGAGATGCTGGACATTCTGACGGACGATTTGGCGTTTACGCTCGCTTACTGGCACGATGCCGGCCATTATAGAGGCATACAATAACCGTGCCGCAAGACGGATGAGCATGCCGATTCCCCTCCTGTCCCCCTTAACGGGGGATTTTTTGCGTTGTCCGATCAGGACAGGCTTGGCGCTGAATATATTGGTGGGGAGGTGATGGAATGGGAGAGCTAAGACGGACCCCGCTGTTTCCGTTATACGCGGATTTTCCGGCCGTCCGGTGCGTCGATTTCGGCGGTTGGGAGCTTCCGGTCCAGTTTTCCGGCATCCAAAGGGAGCACGAGGCGGTGCGCGAGAGGGCGGGACTGTTCGACGTGTCGCATATGGGGGAATTTCTGGTCTCGGGCCGGCAGGCGGAAAATGTGTTGCAAAGGATGACGACCAACGACGTCTCCAGGCTGCAGGAAGGGCAGGCTCAGTATGGTCTGATGTGTTATCCGGATGGGGGGACCGTGGACGATTTGCTCGTCTACAAGCTGGCTCGGGACCGCTATCTGCTCGTCGTGAATGCTTCGAATATCGACAAGAACCGGGCGTGGCTGGCGGCGCATCTGACAGGGGACGTCGTTCTGGAGAATCTGTCCGATTCGAAGGCGCTGTTAGCGCTGCAAGGGCCTGCCTCAGCCTCCGTACTGTCCCGTGTTGCCGACCAGGAGATCGCCCGGCTCCGGCCCTTCCGCTTCCTAGAAGCGGCGGAAGTAGGCGGACGGCGGGCGCTCGTGTCGCGCACCGGGTATACCGGCGAAGACGGCTTCGAGATTTGCCTGGAGGCCGGCGATGTCGCGCATGTGTGGCGGGAGTTGCTGCGGGCGGGGGAAGCGGACGGCCTGCTGCCCGCGGGGCTGGGCGCCCGGGACACGCTTCGCCTTGAGGCGGCGCTTCCGCTGTACGGCCATGAGTTGTCTGACGCGATTACGCCGCTGGAGGCGGGACTGGACCGGTTCGTCAAGCTGGGCAAGCCGTTTGTCGGTCGGGACGCGCTGGAGCGGCAGAAGCGCGAGGGGCTGCGGCGCAAGCTGGTCGGCATCGAGCTGCTCGATCGCGGCATTCCGCGCGGCGGCTATCCGGTCTATGCCGGCGGGCGGCGGATCGGCGAAGTGACGACGGGGACGCATTCGCCGACGCTGAAGCGCGGCCTGGGCCTGGCTCTGCTGGAAACGGCTTATGCCGCGCCCGACACGGAAGTGGAAGTGGAGATTCGAGGCAAGCGGCTGAGGGCCGTCGTCGTCCGAACGCCGTTCTATCGCAGACCGCATCATGCAAGCGAAGGAGCGAAGCCGGAATGAAGCATCGATATTTGCCGATGACGGAGCAAGACGAAGCCGAGATGCTGCGGACGATCGGAGCGGAGTCCGTCGAAGAGCTGTTTCGCGACATTCCCCGCTCGGTCCGATATGAAGGCAGTCTGCCGATGTCCGGCGCGCTCGACGAGGCCGCGCTGCTGAAGCATATGCGCAGACTTGCGGACCGGAATGCCGATTTCGACGAGCACGCCTGCTTCCTCGGAGCGGGCATTTACGATCACCACATCCCCGTCGTCCTGAATCATATCGTCTCCCGCTCGGAGTTTTACACGGCGTATACGCCGTACCAGCCGGAGATCAGCCAGGGCGAGCTGCAGGCGATCTTCGAATTTCAGTCGTACGTATGCGAGCTGACCGGCATGAAAGTCGCCAACGCCAGCATGTACGACGGAGCGACCGCGCTCGCGGAAGCCGCCGCGTTGGCCGCTGGAGCGACCAAGCGGAGACGGATCGTCGTCTCCCGCACGGTTCATCCGGAAGCGCGCCAAATATTGCGAGTAACGGCGCGGGGGCTGGGCTTGGAGATCGTCGAGGCAGGCTGCGCCCCGGACGGAACGACCGACTTGGCCGGGCTGGAGGCGGCGATTAACGGCGATACGGCCGCCGTGCTCGTGCAGACGCCGAATTTTTTCGGCTGTCTGGAGGACGTTCGCGCGATCGAGCCGCTCATCCATGCGCGCAAAGGGCTGCTCGTGCTCAGCGTGAACCCGCTGTCGCTCGGAATGCTCGAATCGCCCGGAGAGCTGGGCGCGGACATCGCGGTCGGAGACGCGCAGCCGCTCGGCATCCCGGCGTCGTTCGGCGGCCCGACGTGCGGCTTCTTCGCCGTCACGGAGCCGCTGATGCGGCGGATGCCCGGGCGCATTGTCGGCCAGACGGTCGACTCGGAAGGCAGGCGCGGCTTCGTGCTGACGCTGCAAGCGCGGGAGCAGCATATTCGCCGGGAGAAGGCGACGTCCAACATCTGCTCCAACCAGGCTTTGCTGGCGCTCTGCGCGTCCGTCTACCTGTCCGTCATGGGCAAGGAAGGGATCAGGGAGACGGCGCTGCTTAACGTGCGCAAGTCTCATTATGCTTCCTCTCTTGCGGCGGCCGGCGGCAAGCTGTCCCTGCCTTTCTCCGCGCCGTTCTTCAACGAATTCGTCGTCAAGCTGCCGGAGGGGGCGGAGATTGGGGCTGTTAACGAGAAGCTGCTGAAGGCCGGCTTCATCGGAGGCTACGATCTGGGCGCGGCCTACCCCGAGCTGGACGGACATTTGCTCGTCGCCGTAACCGAGCGAAGAACGCGGGACGAGATCGAGAGCTTCTTCCGCGAAATGGAGGCGGTCTTATGAAACCGGACAAAGCGCTTATTTTCGAGCTGAGCCGGCCGGGGCGCGTCGCTTACTCGCTGCCGGAGTGCGATGTTCCGGAGCTCGGCGCCGCCTCGGTTATTCCCGCCGACATGCTGCGCGCCAAGCCGGCCGAGCTGCCGGAAGTGTACGAGGTCGACGTCATCCGGCACTACACGGAGCTGTCCCGCCGCAACTTCGGCGTGGACAACGGCTTCTATCCGCTCGGCTCCTGCACGATGAAGTATAACCCGAAGCTGAACGAAGACGTTGCCCGCTTTCCCGGCTTCGCCAAGATCCATCCCTATCAGCCGGAGAGCAGTGTCCAAGGGGCGCTTGAGCTGCTGCATACGCTCCAGAGCGACCTGGCCGCGCTGACGGGCATGGACGGCGTGACGCTGCAGCCGGCGGCGGGGGCTCACGGGGAGTGGACCGGACTGATGCTGATCCGGGCGTATCACGAGAGCCGGGGAGAGCGGAGGACGAAGGTGATCGTGCCCGACTCGTCCCACGGCACGAACCCGGCCAGCGCCGCGGTCGCCGGATTCGAGACGGTCACGCTGAAATCCGACGAGCGGGGCATGGTCGATCTCGAGGCGCTGAAGGCCGCGGTTGACGGCGACACGGCCGCGCTTATGCTGACGAACCCGAGCACGCTGGGGCTGTTCGAGGAGCGCATCGTCGAGATCGCCGACATCGTGCACGAGGCGGGCGGCCTGCTCTATTACGACGGCGCCAATTCGAACGCCATCATGGGCATCGCGCGGCCCGGCGACATGGGCTTCGACGTCGTGCACCTGAATTTGCACAAGACGATGAGCACCCCGCACGGGGGAGGAGGTCCGGGGGCGGGGCCGGTCGGCGTGAAGAGCAAGCTCCTTCCGTTCCTGCCGGTACCGACCGTCGGCAAGCGGGCGGACGGCACGTTTTATTGGGACGGAGACCGTCCGCAATCGATCGGCAGGGTCAAAGCCTACTGCGGCAACTTCGGCATTCTCGTCCGCGCTTACGCATACATTCGAACATACGGGCCGGAAGGCTTGCGCCGCGTGTCCGAATGCGCCGTGCTGAACGCCAACTACATGATGCACCGGCTCGCGCCGTATTTCGACGTGGCGTTTCCCGGCGTCTGCAAGCACGAATTCGTACTGTCCGGCAAGCGGTTGAAAGCGTTCGGCGTACGTACGCTGGACGTGGCGAAGCGACTGCTCGACTTCGGCTGCCATCCTCCGACGATTTATTTTCCTCTTAACGTGGAGGAGAGCATGATGATCGAGCCGACGGAGACGGAGAGCAAGGAGACGCTCGACGCGTTCATCGACGCGATGATCCGGATCGCCCAGGAGGCGGAGACCGACCCGCAGCTCGTTCTGAATGCGCCGTATACGACGATCGTCAAACGGCTGGACGAAGCGACGGCGGCGCGCAAGCCGGTGCTGAATTGCTCTTGCGGGTGAATCAAATTGCTAGGGCGTGTATGCATACACGCCCTAGGGAAAGAAGGCGATGCGGTGAGCGAGGTCAGGGAAGGGCTGGCGTACAGCCGGGAACATGAATGGGCGGAGAAGCGAGGAGAGAAGCTTGTCAGAGCGGGAATTACGGATTATGCGCAGAGCTTGCTAGGCGACATCGTGTTCGTCGAGCTGCCGGAACCGGGGACGGTTGTCGCCGCCGGAGACAGCGTCGGCTCCATCGAATCGGTCAAGACCGTCTCCGAGCTGTACAGCCCGGTCGGCGGCACCGTTACCGCCGTCAATGAAAGTCTGGTCGACCGCCCCGAGCTCGTCAACGGCGAGCCCTACGACGGCGGCTGGATGATCGAGGTGGAGCTGGACGGCGACGTCGAGGAAGCCTTCGAGGGGCTGCTGACCGCAGAGGGCTACCGGGAGCATCTGGCGTAGCGGGCGGAGGCGGCATCGGCGTCGGAAGTGAAGAAGGCGATGCCGCGCCGACGCCCGCCGTCAGCCGCCCAAGTATTTCTCCGTAAGCACGGTCAACATCTGGATGCCGATTTCGTTCTTTCCCCCTTCGGGAAGAATGATGTCGGCATATTTTTTGGACGGCTCGATGAACGCTTCGTGCATCGGCTTCACCGTCGTCAAATATTGCTTGTGGATCGACTGGATCGACCGCCCGCGCTCCTCGATATCGCGAAGCACCCGGCGCAGGATGCGCACGTCCGGATCGGTATCGACGAACACCTTGATGTCGAGCAGCGCGCGCAGCTTCTCGTCCGACAGCACGTGAAGCCCTTCGATGATGACGATGCCGTTGGGCTTAAGCTCGACCGTCCTATCGGGATATCTGCCGTCGGCCGCAAAGTCGTAGACAGGGGCGTAGGCGGCTTGTCCGGCGCGAAGAAGGCCGAGATGCTCGATCAGCAGCTCGTTATCGAAGACGAGGGGATGGTCGTAGTTGATCGCCCGTCTTTCCTCCGCGTTCAGATGAGCATGATCTTTATAGTAATTGTCCTGAGAAATAAACGTCACTTTGTCCGGGCCGAGCCGTTCGATGACGGAGCGGGCTACCGTCGTTTTGCCGGAGCCGGTGCCTCCGGCGATGCCGATGATCAGCATGGCGGTTCAAGCCTCCTGAGCGTGATGATGCAAACACCGTATTTTAGCATAGTTGCTCCCGATTTTCACCATGACGAAAAAGCCTCTTCACGGCGATGGGCGATGCCGGAGGAGGCTTTTAGGCCATGCAAGATTAATCCTAGAAAGGATTAATCACGTGAAAGAACACGTTCGGAGAAGCCATGCGGTAGTAGTAGCTGCACCAGCCGATGCCCTTGTGGTTGAACCGGTTGGTCGCGTTGAAGAGCAGTCGTTCCTGCTCCAGCTCTTCGATTCCGCCGATGCGTCCTTCGACGTAGTCGAGCAGTCTGGCCGAGGCGGTCTCGAGCCGGTTGACGACGCCGCCGTAGCGAATGTCCAGCACCTCCCAGCCGAACGGCTTGAACATGCGCAGCCACTGCGTGCGGTGAGCGGCTCTCAGCTCCCGCACTGCCTCCGCGATCGCGGGCAGCTCAAACGTCGCCGCATGCGCCAAAGCTTCTTTGTCCTTCGCGTCGTAAGCGCGTTTTAACCCGATGCCGGTCTCGCTCTTAAGCTTGAGCACGGCGCTCAGCTTCTCCGGCACGTCGAACAAGTAATCGAGCTGAGCGTCCGGCGACCGGCGGGCGCGAATTTGCGCCTCCAGCCATTCGTAATGGGCGTTCAGCTCCAGCCCTTCGATCTGCTTGTCGAATTGACCGAGCAGCGCGTCTTGATACAGCAGGAATTTGGACGGATTGCTCTGTTTGCTGTTGTTGGGCTCCGATCCCGGCGTCTCGTCCAAATACTTGATCTGAAGGAACGCGTCCGCCTCGATTCCCGTGCACAGCTTGACCCGTTCCGCGAGCCATTCCTGCGTCGGCTTGCCTTCCGTATAGGCATGCTCCGCGTACAACTGAAGGCCGAGCAGCGCCGCGAACGGGTTGCTCTCGTTGCCGTCGTCGCCCCACATCGTCGCGTATACTTCGCGGATGCCTTCTTTCTTGCAGGCCGTCAGCGCGACGTCGGTCGCTCCGAGCGACAAGCCGTAGTTGACGCCGAACGTATTGAAAATCCACACCGCTCCCGCGAAAACGAGATTGCAGCCGAGCGGACGGTGATTGGCGATCACTCGCTCATAGTGCTCCGGTTCCGTATGAACGTAGTCCCAGTACACCATGTCGACGTCCTTCGGAATGCGCTGCGCCATTTCTTCCGGAATGGTCGTGTTTCCGTCGTAGTAATTGCTCTCGGTGCCGGCGTTGCCGACGGCCAGCTTCAGGAACATGTCGCTCCAGATCATCGGCTTCAGACCGAGTCGGCGAGTGACGGAGAGCACCGTGTCCAGGTGGGAAGCCATCATGTCGAAGCGGCTGCCGTAGCCGTTTTTGTCCAAATATTTTCCCCGGCCCAGCTCTTCCGCTTCGTCCATGCCCACATGGATTTTACGGCTGCGGAAAGGCGCGCTGGCCGCTTCGATCAGGTTCTCGACCAGCTTGTTCGTGCGTTCCTCCCCGACCAGCAGCGCGCCTTTCGTATCCCGGTAATGCCAGACCGTCTGCCATTTCAGGAATTCCTCGAGATGGGCGAGCGTCTGGATGCTCGGGAACGCTTCAATGTCGAACAGGTCGGCGTAATCGTCGATTTCCCGCAGTTCCGCATGCGAATAGCGCCCCCTCATATATCCGAAGTAAGGCTCGCTTGGAACCTCGTACGTATCCTCCATATACAGCATGACCGTGTTCATTCCCATCAAGGC
Organism: Cohnella sp.; assembly: GCF_041641335.1. Taxonomy (NCBI): domain Bacteria; kingdom Bacillati; phylum Bacillota; class Bacilli; order Caryophanales; family Paenibacillaceae; genus Cohnella; species Cohnella sp. Next base: position 23,741 of record NZ_JBEPYQ010000086.1, read on the forward strand.
CAGCTTGTTCAGCATGAGCTTGAAGCTGTCGACTGTCAGAACCGCGTTGCGGGACAAGTCGAACATCGGTCCGACCAGATCGAATTGCTGCTGCTCCCGAAGGCGGAACGAGCCGCTTTGGCGGCCGTGCTGAACGAACAACCCGAGTCCGCGGAAAAACTGATGCTTCTTCCCGTAACGCACGTATCCCTGTCCGTCCTCCAAGCCGATTTCCAGTTCGTCAGCGGCCGGAGACGTTTCTACGCGCACGGGAATTCCGTCTTCCCGCAATTCGATGCCTAATTCCGAAGCCAAGAGGTTGATGCCGGGCAGCAGGCGTTCGACCTGGCCCTCCACACGCAATTTCATACCGGTTCCTCCCGAATCGCAATAAGATAACCCAAATAAAAACATTATAACGTTATATTGTTTAAGTGGGAAGAGGAGGTAAAAAATAGATAGGGGCGAATGAAAGCCTCTTCGCGACGATGTCTCGATTTTATAAAAACGAGACGTCTATTCAAAAAGACGAAAGCCGCGCGGGAGCCGTAAAATAAAAGCGAGTTGTAAGCGGATACACAAGAGATGGGAGATCGAACACATGACGTTGAAATCGGAAGGCCTATTCCATCGGATCGTCGTATACACGCTGCTGTTGGCCGGAAGCGCGGCGTTTATCCTGCCGCTCGTCTGGCTGTTGTCCACTTCCCTGAAAGGGGATACGGGATTGTTCGAGATTCCGCCGAAGTGGATTCCCGAGCCGGTCCATTGGGACAATTACCGCAAAGCGGTGGAATCGTTCCCGTTCCTGCGTTATACGTGGAACACCGTGCTCATTACCGGGATGTCCATGATCGGCGCCATATTGTCCTCGTCGCTCGTCGCCTATGCGTTCGCGAGGCTTCGGTGGCCGGGGCGAGACGTCTGGTTCGTCCTCCTGCTCGCTACGATGATGCTTCCGGGCCAGGTCACGATGATTCCGCTGTTCATTCTGTTCAAGGAGCTCGGATGGGTGAACACCTACTTGCCGCTGATCGTGCCGTTTTTCTTCGGCAGCGCCTTCTACATCTTCCTGATGCGGCAGTTTTTCATGACGATCCCGAAAGAGCTCAGCGAGGCGGCCAAAATCGACGGGTGCTCCGAAGGGTACATCTGGTGGAGAATCTTCATGCCTCTGTCGAAGCCCGCGTTAGCGACGCTCGGAATTTTCACCTTCACGCTCGTCTGGAACGATTTCCAGGGCCCTCTGATTTACCTGAACGATCCGGACAAGTTTACGCTGATGCTCGGGCTTCGCAGCTTCCAGCAGCAGTACGGCACGCGCTGGAACGTCATGATGGCGGCTTCCCTGCTCGTCATGCTGCCGACGTTGGCTCTATTCTTCTCCTTCCAGCGCTACTTTATCGAGGGCGTGACGCTGACCGGGGTCAAAGGCTAACATGCGGGGATTCCCCGCCGACGCGAGAGGGGTGATGCGGGTTTAGGCAAGGTAATCCGATCAGGCTTGGCGCAACGCAAAAATTCGAACCATTCCTATGGGAGGTCACGACAAAGATGAAAAAGAAGGGCTTTATCCTTATGCTTTCCGCCGTGCTGTCGCTGTCCGCATTGTCCGCTTGTTCCAGCAAAAACAACAACGAAACCCAGCCTGCGTCCCAAGGGGCGTCCGCATCGCCGTCGGCTTCCGCTCCGGCCAGCGAAGCGCCGAACCAGGACCCCGTTACCATTTCGTACTGGCACATTTACACGGACGGGCCGATGAAGGAACTGACGGACCAATTGCTGGCCGATTTCCAGGCCAAGAATCCCCACATCACCGTCGAGCAGCTCGGTGTCAACTTCTTCGACTACTGGACGAAGCTGTCCACGGCGATGGCGGCCGGAAGCGGCCCGGACCTGGCGCTCAACGATACGAGCACGGTGCCTTCCCGCGCCAAGACGGGAGCGATTCTGAGCACCGACGAGTTCATCGCCCGGGACGGCGTGCAGTTGGACGACTACTTCCCGGTTCTCGTCGACCGGATGAAGTACGAAGGCAAAATGTACGGTATGCCTAACGATACGGACGTGCGGGTGCTGTACTACAACAAGAAAATGTTCGCGGACGCCGGTCTGGACCCGAACACGCCTCCGGCCAACTGGGATGAGCTGGAGCAGTACGCCGACAAGCTGACCAAGTGGAACGACAACAAGATGCTGGACGTCATCGGCTTCTCCCCGGCGCTCGGCAACCTGCACTTCTGGACGCTGGCCTGGACGAACGGCGGCGACTTCTGGGACGACGAGGGCAAGCCGACCTTCAATTCGCCGCAAAATCTCGAAGCGCTGCAATGGGAGAAAAAGATTCAGGACAAATACGGCGTCAAAGCGATGTCCGCGTTCAACTCTCAGGCGAGCGCGCTCGGCTTCAGCCCGTTCATCGCGGGCAAGGCGGCGATGATCGTCGACGTGAACAACCTGTACAGCGAGATCCAGACCCGCGCGCCCGATCTGGACTTCGGCGTCGCTCCGATTCCTTACAAGGCCAATCCGGCCAGCTGGTCCGCGGGCTTCAGCCTGGAGCTCGTCAACAACAAGGACGACAAGCGCGCCGCGGCGGCATGGGAACTGATGAAGTTTTTGACCAGCGCGGAGGTGCAGGTGCAAATTCACGAGGCGTCCGGCTCGCTCGTCTCCAACATGAAGGCGGCCACCGATCCGAAGTTTATGGACGATCCGAACTGGAAAATGATCGTGGATCAGATGGAGCATTCCAGATTCATCGAATACATCGAGGCGATGCCGTCCTGGCACGGTAATCTCGATCCGGTCGAGCAGGCGGTGCTGAACTCCGGCAAGGATCCTAAGGAATTCCTGGACGGAGCGCAGAAGGACGCCGAGAATGCCGTCGCCAACTTCGCGAAGACGCAATGACAGAGCTTCGGTTTCGCCGTCCGCCCTTCAGGGGCGGACGGTCGAAACGCCAAGAAAGGGGTACGATTCCGTGCAAGCACGCCGCCCGATGAAATTAAGCACCAAGGAAGCGCTGAACGGTTATCTGTTTTTCTCGCCGGGTCTGATCGGGTTTCTCGTGTTTATGGGCTTTCCGATCTTGTATTCCCTGTATTTGAGCTTCACCTCCTACAACATCTACAGCCCGCCGAAATGGGTCGGCCTGCTGAATTACAAGTTCATGTTCACCCAGGACCCGCTCTTCTACAAGAGCTTGGGCAACACGCTGTATTACGTCGCCTTGAGCGTGCCGCTGAACACGGTGCTGGGCGTGCTGGTCGCCGTCCTGATGAACCAGAAGGCGTTCGGCATCCGCGTATTCCGCACGATTTACTTTTTGCCGAGCGTCGTGTCCGGCGTGGCCGTGGCGCTGCTCTGGCAGTGGATTCTAGACGGCAACTTCGGCCTGATCAACACGTTCCTGGCGAACTTCGGCATCGTCGGGCCGGGCTGGCTGACCGACGAGCTCTGGTCTAAGCCTTCCATGGTGCTGATGAATCTGTGGGCTGTAGGCGGCACGATGATCATCTACCTCGCGGGGCTGCAGGGCGTCCCGAGAAGCTTGTACGAAGCCGCCATCGTCGACGGAGCGGGCAAGCTTCGGCAGTTCTGGAACATTACGATCCCGATGCTGACGCCGACCATTTTCTTCAACGTGATCATGGGCGTGCTCGGCGGTTTCCAGGTGTTCATCCAAGCGTACATCATGACGGGCGGCGGCCCGAACAATTCGACGATGTTTTACGCGCTGTACCTGTACAACAAGGCGTTCAAGGATTTGCAGATGGGCTACGCTTCGGCGCTTGCCTGGGTGCTGCTGCTCATCGCGATGGCGCTGACGCTCGTCATTCTGAAGACGAGCTCGAAGTGGGTTTATTACGAAGGAGCCGATTCGAAATAGCCTGCGAAGGGCGGCGCGAATCGGTCCGGCGGAAATGGGGTTGCCCCGATGAAGAGAAGCACGAAAATCGGCATCTTCGCGTGCGCTTCCGTGTTCGTTCTGGCACTTGCCGCCGCGATAGGGGCGTTCTGGCCGTCCGGCGGGAAGCAGCCCGCAGAGGCTGAGTCGAATCGCGGTGCCTATATAGCAGTAGCGTCCGCGACGGGGGCCGAGACGAACGGCTGCTTCGCTCGCCGCGCGGCGGATCAGTCGGGTATGTCCGGCGCGGAAGCGCGCTCGCATGCTCATGGCAACCGCAGCGGCACGATGTGGTGCGCCGAGACGAAGCCGGGCGAAACGGCCGTCCTGACCTTCGATTTGGGACGGGTGGAGCCGCTCGGGGAGATGTGGATCTGGAACTACAACGACAACGAAAACAATTCGCCGGACGCGCCGCTAACCGAGCGCGGATTGAGGCACGTAAGCCTCTATCTGTCGGCGGATGGAGATACATGGGACGAGTGGAAGGGAGACGGGTATCCGTTCCGGCTGGCCAAGGCGGACGGTTCCGCGCGGCTGCCCGCGACGAACCTGGACGACGGGGAGGCAAGCCCCTTGCGGTTCGGCGGCGCGCCGGCGCGTTACGTCAGGCTGGAGGCGGCGGAGAAGCCCGGCGAAGGCAATTGGTCCTCCCGGGACGAGCGCGTCTTCGGCTTGGCGGAGGTTCGCTTTTACCGCTATGCCGGCGAGGTCTCATACGGAGGGAGAATCGATCCGGCCGGCGCATCCGACTCATCCGGAGACGAAGCGGCTTCCCGTCCGGAGAATGTCGTCAACCGGTACGGCATGCTTGCGGGAGGCGGGCAAGAGGGCCTGCACGGCAGCGACGCCCGCACGATGTGGCTCGCACCGGGGAGCGGCGGAGAAGCGCCGGCGCTCAAGGTCGATCTCGGCGGAACCTACCCGCTCGGGGAGATGCGGATTTGGAATTACAACGCCGCGGAAGCGGGGAAGGTCGACGGCGATCCCGCCGCAGCCGGGGTGAGAGACGTCGCCATCTATTATTCGATCGACGGAACGGACTGGACCGAGCTTCGCGGTGACGGGTATCCGTACCGGCTGGCCCGGGCGGACGGCTCCGCGCGGCTCGCGGCGACGAATTTGGAGGGCGGGAGCGGACCGGTGCGATTCGGGGACGCTTCGGCCCGCTACGTGAAGCTGGTTCCGCAGGGCGGAGCGGGCGAAGGCAATTGGGGCGCGGAGGAGAACGGGCAGCCGCTTTACGGGCTCAGCGAGCTGCGCTTCTTCGCCGGAGCGGGGCTGGCCGCCGAGCCGGAGCCGGAGTGGACGGGGCTGTTCAGCCGTTACGAGGGCTGGACGGGAGCGGACGGCATCTTCTCCGTTCCGGTCGGCGGCTCGGAGCGTCCCGGCTCCGCCGACGGCGACGCGCAAACCGTGTTTCTGTTCAGCGACACCTATTCCGGACAAGCGAATCCGGTATCGCGGGCAAGGGAGTCGGGAGCGATCGTTAACAACTCCATTGCGGTGTTAAGCGGCGGGGAGCCCGACCCGAACGCCATCCGGTTCGAGTGGGTGCCGAAGTCGGCGGATCTGTCCCTGTTTACGCCGCATACGCCGCTGGCGGCCGAGATGCCGGGAAGCTGGTACTGGCTTCAGGACGGCATCGTCCGCGACGGGAAGTTGATTGTGTTCCCGCTGCTGATGACGAAGGACCCGGCCCAGCCGCCCGGCTTCCAGTTCGCGACCCGCGGCGTGACCCGGATCTCCGTGCCGATGATGGAGAGCGGCCCGGATTACGCGGCGTTGACGCAAGAGGATACCGGCCTCTTCAGACGGCTGCCGGACGGCGGGGAGATCGCGTTCGGAGCGGGCATTCTGGACAACACGGCGGAGGCGGAAGCGCCCGATTCGGATGGCTACATCTACGTGTACGGCTATAAGATCGACGCTCAAGGCGTCAAGCGGCTGACCGTCGCCCGAACGTTGCCCGCATCGATTGCTGACGACGCGAAGTGGCGTTTCTGGGACGGCGCCGGCTGGTCGGAGCGGATCGAGGACGCCGCGGAACTGCTGGATGGAGTTTCTCCGGAGCTTAGCGTGACCCCGATGACTTGGGGACGGTGGAAAGGAAAGTACGTGCTCGTCTGCGAGAAGGATTCGATCAGCGGACTTGTGGCGTATTCGGTCGGAGACTCGCCGTTCGGTCCGTTCGCTCCGTTGACGCCGATCTACCACACTCCGGAGCTGGCGGAGGGGCAGGACATCGTGACGTACAACGCGAAGGCGCACCCTCATTTGTCCAAGGACGGCGAGCTTCTCGTCACCTACAACGTCAATTCGACGAGCTTGGCGGCGAACGCGAACAACGCCGATATTTATCGGCCCCGCTGGATTCGCTTGCGGGAGCTTTCCCCTCCATCTTGACGGGAGCGGGATGAGACGGAAACCTCATACGAAATACGGCGATACAACAAAGATCAGGAGGTGCTTGAGACCATGAATGACGAACACGAGACGCGCCTCCCGTGGCGCAAGGGAGACCCGATACCGGTCGTCCAAAGCTGGGGCGCGGAAGAAGGAACGGACGGAAAATGGACGATTTACGATTTCGGTGCCACGTACCCGCTTGGCGAAATCCGCGGAAGCGACGGTGACGGCCCTCTTGGGGGAGCGGAACTTTCTCTCAACGGCAAGGATTGGACGCCATTCTCCGCCCCGGAGCCGGGCGATCCGCAGCGGCCGGAGAGCGTACCGCACGCGAGATACGTCAGGACGAAGGGGGAGGCGGGAGCCTTCCTGGCCGGAGTGGGTTTTGCGGCCGAGCCGGACGAGGAGTGGACGCGGCTGTTTCATAGAAAAGAGGGCTGGACGGGCTCCGACGGCATCTATTCGATTCCGCTGAACGGCGTGGAAGCGCCGGGCCGCGCGGCGGAGACCCGAACCTTGTTCCTGTTCGGGGACACCTTCATCGGTACAGTCGACGAGCAGACCGACGAACGCAAAAACACCGTCATGATCAATAATACGCTGGCTTTGCTGGACGGCGACCGTCCGGACCCGGCGGCGGTTGCCTTCTTGTGGAACCGGGAAGGCGAAATTCCGGGCAGCGCGATCGTTCCGCGAACGCCGAACGGTC
>NZ_JBEPYQ010000087.1:0-30525 GCF_041641335.1 Cohnella sp.
TTCGTCTCTTCCGACAACAGTTCATCGTGCGAAATATCGCGAAACATCGGATCGTCGATATAGACCGTCGTGACGCCCAGTCGTTTAAGGGTGCTAATCATATATACGGTAAGCTGTACGCCGGTCGAGAGCAGCACGGCTCCGTTCGAGGAAAAAATCGTCTTGCCCAATATTTGTCCCGGTTCTACCGTTTCTATGTCGACTAATTTCATATCGGTTTCTCTCCTGCCTCGATCTCGATGTTCGTCTTTGTTGCGTTTAACCTGTATTTCGGCAAAAGAGAAGAGGAAATGAAGGCAAGAAGGATGAAATGCCTCTCATTTCCTCGGAAATAATCTATTAGTTGCTCCGTTGTTCGAGCGCTCTGTCGATTGCGCCCAGCACTTCGACGCTCTCTTCTCCTTCTCGCGCCTCACGCAGTCCTTCCAGCGCTTCGGGAGTAGCGATGCGCCCGAGCGCCCAGGCGGCGGACTCTCTCAGCTCCGGACGGGGATCGTTGCGCAGGACGGTCACAATGTCCGGCACGGACTCCGCGTCGCGGAAATTGCCCAATCCGATCAGCGCGTTGCGCTGAATCGGCTTGCGTCCCCTCCACGCCGCCGAACTGGAACCGAACTTCTCCTTGAATTCCCGATTGCCCATCGACAGCAGCGGACGAAGCAGAGGCTTGACCACTTCGGGATCGGGCAGCAGCTCGACATGATGACGGATGTCGACTTTGCGGTTAACCGGGCAGACGATCTGACACGTATCGCAGCCGTACAAGCGGTTGCCGATCTTAAGCTTCATCTCGTCGTCCACGAATCCCTTGGTTTGGGTAATGAAGGAGATGCAGCGTTGGGCGTTCAGCTGACCGGGGCCGACGAGCGCTCCCGTCGGGCAGGCGTCGATGCACAGCGTGCAGTCGCCGCAATCGTCGGGCAAGGAGCTGTCGGGAGGCAGCGGCAGACTGGTAATCATTTCTCCCAGGTACATCCACGAGCCCAGCTCCGGGGACAGCACCGAGCAGTTTTTGCCGCTCCAGCCGATGCCGGCCCGTTCGGCCACGGCCCGGTCCGACAGCGCGCCGGTATCGACCATCGGCAGCAGCATGGCATCCGGCACTCGTTCCAGAATCCATTCGGACAGGTTCGCCATCCGCCTCCTGAGCGCCTGATGATAATCTTCGCCCCATGCGGAACGCGCCAAAATACCGCGTCTTCGTCCCGGCACCGATACGGGGGCGTTCTTCAGCTTCGTCGGATAGGCGACCGCAATCGCGATAATCGACTTCGCTTCGGGCATGTGCAGCGAAGGATCCGTCCTCAAGTCGAGATCCGGCTCCTCGAAGCCGGATTCGTGTCCCCGTTCGCGGTGGCGGATCAACCGTTCCTTCAACTCGTGGAAAGGCTCCGCCGTCGTTACGCCCAGCTTGTCGATGCCCAGACCGGGCGCCGCCTCGAGCAGCTCTTCCTTTAATTGCTTCCAATAACGATAATCCCTGTTCATGCGCAATCGCTCACAGCTTCTTAATTCGGGTGATCGGCCATACGATCAGATCCGCCCGACCCTCGACGAGCTCTTCGGACACTTCCTTGAACGCTCTGCTGTCCTTGCTCGCATTCCGATGACGGTTATCCCCCATCACGAAATAGTGGCCTGAGCTGACCGTCGTCGGCCCGAAGTTCCCGTCCTCGATCTTCGAATCCGTATACGGCTCCACCTTCAGCTCTCCGTTAATATAGAGCTCCCCGTCGCGAATTTCCACTTGGTCCCCGGGAACGCCGATGATCCGTTTGACCAAGTACTCTTTGCCTTCCTCGCTCCCGCTCGGATCTTTGAAAATAACGACGTCTCCGCGCTCCAGACTTCCGAGCCGCAAGGCGATCTTGTTCAAGAACAGCCATTCGTCCTCGTGAAGGGTCGGCTCCATCGATATTTTCTTCACCGTCGACAGCTGGAAGACGAAAGCCTTGAGAAGCAGCACGATCGCCGCCGCGATGATGAGCGCCTTCGCCCAGTCCCACAGCTCTTTCCGCCATCCGGTCAACAGCGGTCCCCGGTCTCGGGACTTCTGCGCTTTCGGAGCTTTCTGAACCTTGGAAGCCGAGCGGCTTCTTCCTTCGGGAACTCCCGTATCCATTCCTTCCGTCATGTGGCCCGTTCCCCTCCTTCTGCATTCATCTGCTTTTTCCACTGCTCGTAATAGAAGCGGGCCGCGGCGGCGTCGAAAGGAAAAGCTCCGACCCCGATATCCGCGCGGAGCGCTCGCAGCTCCGACTCTATCCGCTCCTCCACCGCCGCTCCGTAACGATATGAAGCTTTGTGGGCGTCATACTCGTCGCGGTCCAGCTCCGTCGCCGTTCCGTCCGGCAGAACCACGATATCCAGATCGTAATCGATATAAGTCAGCACGTCTCCGTACCTGTAAGGAGGAGAAGCCAAATTGCAATAGTAGCGAACGCCTTCCTCCTCCAGCAACGCGACGACGTTATACCAGCGTTCGGGGAGAAAATAAGTGACGGCGGGAATGCGGCTCGACCATTCTCGTCCGTTCGATTCCTGAACCGTCGTATGTTCGTTGATCAATACCCATGCCTTGCGGGGATCCAGTCCCTCATGCAGCCGATTCGCGGGAACTTGCCAATTCTCGAGCCATACCCGATGCAAGGAACCGTCATGCTTAAAGCTCTTGATCACGCACTTCGAATATTGCCCGTCCGCGCTTTCCGTCATGGCTCGTCCCTCCCTGCGGTTCTGGTTGATCGAGCAGCTCCGAATCTGCCCGCGCGATGCGTGTAATATAAGAAAAGCATATCTCCCCGCCAAAAGCAATGGCGTTAAAGATATGCTTTCCATGAACCTCTGCTCGAATCAGCCTGCTACGATCGCAAGCGGCTGTGTTAACTGAACGGTATTGACAGACATGAGTCCGAGCGAATCGTAGAAAGGGCGAAGCAACTCGTTGTGCTTGTCCTCCGCGACCAACACCTTCAATACGTTGCGCTGCCTGAACCGGTTGCTCATATGAGAAACAAGCTGCCGTCCGACGCCCTGGCGTCTGAACTGATCCCGAACCGCAATGCGATAGACATACCCCTTGTGATGGTCAATCGTTCCGATCAATACGCCGACGATGTTTCCGGCCGATTCCGCCACGAGCACCAATTCGCTGTCCCAGGACAATTGGCGGGCGAAAGCTCCCATCGTCTCTTCGCAGCATTCTTCCGATAATACCTCTTCCAGAAGCTCCGCGACCAACTTGTAGTCTGACAATTGGAAAGAACGAATCTGCATGCTGTCTAATCCTCCGAGCATTCAGTTTTACATCCCGTTAACGGTCTCTTCATTTTACGACAAATTGGCGAAAATTCTAGTTCTTTTCTTAAAATAAGCTAAATTTTTTTTGTAAAACTGCTAGATAACGAGATGAAAACGCTTTATTAACGAGGTATACGCCCATTCATTCATTATAACTGCCAAATTAGACTGTTTTTCGCCATTTATGGCGAATAATCGTGATCGAAAAGGACATAATGAAGAGGTTGCAGGTCGCCGCCAACCCCCTTCTTCGTCCTTCTCGAGACTTTTTATACATTTATGTTGATTTAATCCGAAGGATATTGGATAATAAAGACTGTGAGCGATTAGGCTACATATCGCAATCCCATTTTAGGAGGTAATTGACCATGGCACACGAATTACCGGCACTTCCTTACGCGACTAACGCGCTTGAGCCGCACATCGACGCAACGACGATGGAGATCCATCACGGCCGTCACCACAACACTTACGTAACGAACCTGAACAACGCTTTGAAATCCGCTCCAGAGCTGGAAAGCAAGAGTGTTGAAGAGCTGATCTCCGACCTGAACGCCGTTCCGGAAAGCATCCGCACCGCGGTTCGCAACAACGGCGGAGGACACGCCAACCACAGCCTGTTCTGGGCAACGATCAGCCCAAGCGGCGGCGGACAACCGACCGGCGCTCTGGCCGCGGCGATCGACGCCGAGCTGGGCGGATTCGATAAATTCAAGGAAACGTTCGCGGCTGCCGCGACGACCCGCTTCGGCTCCGGCTGGGCATGGCTCGCGCTCGGCCAAGACGGCAAGCTGAAAGTATACAGCCTGCCTAACCAAGACAGCCCGATCATGGAAGGCGACAAGCCGCTGCTTGGACTGGACGTATGGGAGCACGCTTACTATCTGAAGTACCAGAACAAGCGTCCGGATTACATCGCCGCATTCTGGAACGTCGTGGACTGGAACGCAGTCGGCGCGAGCTACGATTCCGCGAAGTAATCGACATGCCAAAAGCGCATGAACCTCCGTTTCGGAGAGTCATGCGCTTTTTTTAATGAACGGCGTCCTCTTCCAGCAATCCGTTCAAATCCGCCGTCACCGTATCGATCATGTGTACGAACGAGGACAGCTCCTGCGAGCTTGCCGCCTGTTCCCGCGAGAAGCGCACCGTCTCCTCGCTGCCGTGCTTGACCTCGTCAAGAGAAGAGCGGATTTCCTTCAGCTTGCTCTGGATCGCGACCAGCGACTGCTTGGAGCTCATGGCCAGCTTGCGAATTTCGTTGGCGACGACTTCGAAGCCGAGCCCGGCTTCTCCGGCGCGCGCCGCTTCCAGCGCCGCATTCAGGCCGATGAGATGCGACTGGTCGGAAATCTCCCGCATCGTCGTTCCAAGCTGGCTGATCTCGTCGATGCTGCCCGCCAGCTCCCGTACCTTCGCGTGGGAATTCTCCTGAACGGACGCCGTATGCGAAGCGTTCGACGCGACGAGATTGCTGCTGGCGCTCAGTTGCACCATCATCGAGGACAGCTCCTGGACGACCGAGCTCACCTTGGTCAGCATATATTGGCGCGATTCCACCAACCTCTCGATTTTCGCTTTCTCGTCTTCCTCGTAGGCTTCGAGCACGATCTGGGAATCGAGGTTGAACATTTTGCTCAGCGAATGAACCGACTTGACCCAATCTTCCGGATCGACCCGCTTCAGATGCTTCGTCGCCAAATCCAAATATAGAATATAAGTACCTAGATACCAATTCGTCGTTAAGCCGATCTTCGAATGAACTTTGCCGATATACAGCCTCTTGCTGAAGAAAGCCTCGTCGATCTCGCCGGCCGTCATCGATTGGAAGTACCAGCGCTGCGTCTCCTTGAGCCGCTCGATCGTGCTATGTCCGTTGATCAGTCTCAGCAGCTCCGGCTGCTCGATGATTTTCGCGTAGAGCTCGTCCACCACTTGGTTCGTAATCTCCGCGAACTGAGCTTCCTTAGACTTCAATAACGCCAGATCTTCCTCCGAGATGCCGATGTACTTCAATTGCTTGAGCCTCGAATCGCTGACTTGAATCAAGCAGTTCCCCCCTTGTCGGTTATCTCTTACTAGAGTGGCTTGAAACCGTCCGTTCGTCAAGCACACCTTCGATATTGTTCGATTACGCGATGCAGAAACCGCTGGCCGCCAGTAGTTTGTCCGTTCTCAGCAGCACCGTAAGCTCGTCTCCGCGCTTGTGGATGCCCCTGATAAATTCGGATGCGACGTTCGCGATCGCCGCGGGAGTCGTCTCGACTTCGCTGTCCGGCATATTGAACACTTCCGTTACGGAATCCACGAGCACCCCGATATCGCTTCCGCCTTCCCTCATGACGATGACTCGAGATTCTTCCCCGATCGGCAGCGGAGAGAGACCAAGACATTGCGCCAGATCGACGACAGGCAGCAGCGAGCCTCTCAGGTTGAACATGCCGAGCATCTCCGGCGACGTCGACGCCACTTGCAACAGGGCCGGCACGCGGATGATCTCTTTGACCTGCCCGATGTCGAGCGCATAGCGCTGGTCGCCCAGCATGAATGTGACCCTTTTCTCGGTATGCACGGATTTGACCGCATGCCTGCCGACCCGTCCGGGATCGATCACCGTTCCCGCATCGCGGACAACGGCGTTCACATCCAGAATGTAAGCAATGCTGCCATTTCCCAGAATCGAAGACCCCGAGACGTACGGAACCTGTCCCAGGTAAGCGGACAACGGCTTCATGACGATCTCTTGGTTGGCCACGAGCCGGTCCACGTACAGGCATACGCGCCGCTCCGCCGCCCCGATCATGACCGCATACCCCTTGCCCGCGCGCGCAGGCTCCGTGCGCAGCTTGCCGTGCAACCTGACAAGCGGGAAAATGTCGCCTCTGACCGTGCAAATTTCTTTGCCATGAACGCTCTGGATGTTCGCGGAGGATAATTGGAACGTCTCCAGAACGTGGACGAGCGGGATCGCGACGGTATGTTTGCCCAGCTCGACGAGCAGCGACCGCGTAATGGCCAGCGTCAGCGGCAGCTTGATCGTAATCTCCGTCCCTTGGCCAAGAGTCGTGTCGATGTCGATCAGCCCGTTCAGCTTCTCGATCTGCGTTCGCACGATGTCCATGCCGACTCCCCGTCCGGACAGCTCGGTCACTTGCTCCGCGGTAGACATTCCCGAGTGGAAAATAAGCGCGATAAGTTCTTTGTCCGACAGCCTCGCGGCTTCCAGCTCGGTGATGAAGCCTTTATGAACGGCCTTGCGCTTGACCTTCTCCGGATCGATGCCGCGGCCGTCGTCCTTCACGCGAATGACGATCGCGTTCTCCTGGTGGCTCGCCTGTAGCAGCAGCAGTCCTTTGCGCGGCTTGCCGAGCTTCTCGCGCTCGTCGGGAGATTCGATTCCGTGGTCGGCCGCGTTGCGCAAAATATGTATGAGCGGATCGCCGATCTCCTCGATAAGCGTCCGATCGAGCTCCGTCTCCTTGCCCTCGATCGTGAATTGAATCTCCTTGCCCGCCTGCTGGGACAGATCCCTGACCAGCCTCGGGAACCGATTGAACAGCTGCTCGATCGGCAGCATCCGGGTTTTCATCATCCCCTCCTGAAGCTCGGCGATGACGCGGTTCAGATGATCCGTCACTTCGCCCAGCGTCGCGACGTCCTGGTCCTGCTTGTCGCGCTCGCCCAGCTTCCTGCGAACCTCCTGCAGCCGGGTGTTGTCGATAATCAGCTCCCCGACCAGGTTAAGCAGATGCTCCAGCCGCTTTACGTCTACGCGAACCGTCTGCTGGATCGACGCCTTGCCTTCCGCGCTTGCTTCCAGCTTGCCCGCAGGGGCTGACGGAAGCGATGCCGACGAAACGGATGCGACCGCATCCGGCGCAGCCGTCGGGGCAGATGCGGCAGGACCCGATGCGGAAACGGGAGCCGCGTCGAGCGCAGCGACAGAAGCGGCGACCGGAGCCGCATGCTCGTCCAGGAAAGCTTCTGCCTTCGTCCGGCCGCGCTCCCTGCCCGGCTGAGGAAACGACTCGATCAGCTGTACGTTAACGTCGTTAATTTGCGACAGCTGCAGCACGTTGCTCCCGATCGTTTCGGGCGGATGCCCGGAAGCGATCACGTACGAGATCGGGCCGGACAGCAGCAGCTCCTCGTTCTCCCAGTCGGCCAGCGACGGCTTCAGAGCGATCACTTCGCCGGTCTCGCTGAGCGTGCGATGCACGAGCATGGCGCGTACCGTCGGCATATCCGCTCCTGCCGTCAACGTCACCGATACCAGATAGAGCGGTACGCCTTCCTCTCTCTTGCGCGCCATCTCCTCCAACTCGGTCTGGGCCCATCCGGACTCCGTACCCTCGCAGCCGTTCAACTCCGGCAATCCGTCGGTCTCTTCTTTTCCGGCCGACACGGCCGGGCGGCCCGACAAGCAATCGTTCAAGGCGATAAGAAGCGTTCCGTGCGGCTGCTCTTCCGTCCGCCCCTGCCTCAACGCTTCGCGCTGCGATTTCAGATAGTCGATGCAATCGAACAGCGTGTTGATGAGCGTGGAGCTCAGCGACAGCCTGTCCTGGCGCAGCAGGTCGAATACGCTCTCCACCCTGTGCGTCACTTCCTTCATCTGATGGAAGCCCATCGCCGCCGAAGAACCTTTTAACGTATGCGCGGCGCGGAATATTTTCTGAATCGTATCCTGTTGATTGCCGCCGCTCTCCAGCTCGAGAATGGAGTGGTCCAGCGTCAGAAGCTGCTCTTCCAACTCGTCCAGGAAGACGCTCAAATAGGTCGAAGCGAAGTGGTCCATCCGATTACAGCTCCCCTCTTAAGCCTAGCACGGCTTTCAAATCCAAGATGCTTACCAGCCGATCGCCCAGCTTGCCGATGCCCGACAAATAGTCGCGCGACGCGACCGCGGAACTATCCGTCGCCGGGGGCAGAATCTCGTCGAAGGACGCTACTTGATCAACGCTGTCCACGCCTATTCCGATATCGTCCGCTTCCGAGCTCACGATGACGATGCGCGCGGAGGATCCCTGCTCGGCTTCCTCCGCCCCGAACCGGGCGCTTAACCCGATAACGGGAACGATTCTGCCGCGCAAGTTGATGACTCCTTTGACGAAGGGCTTGTCGCACGGCACCTCCGTAATCGGCTGCACCTTGATGATCTCCTGAATCTCCGAGATCGACAGCGCGTATTTTTCCCCGTTCAGACCTAAGACGATATAGTTTTTCATGGCGCTTCCTCTCTCCTACACTCTGAAAATCGACACGTTCTCGTTCAACTTCTCGGACAGGCGGGCCAGCGAATTGGACGAGCTCGCCGCCTCTTCCGCCGCGGCCGCGGACTGCTGACTGGCCGCCGCGATCAATTCGACCGCGCGCAGAACCTCGTCGGACTGCGCGGCCTGCTGCTCGCTGGACGCCGCGATCTCGGACACTTGCCCGGCCGTCTCCGTCACCATGCCGACGATGCGCTCGAACGTCCGTCCGGTCGCCGCCGACAATCCGGCCGCCTCTTCCACCGCTTTGACGCTTTGTAAGGGTTTTGCCGCTGACGACCGCGATGCGTTGTTAAACCTCGGTCTCCGCCGGCAGCCGAATGATGCAATCCAATATATTCATTAACTCCCCGCGCGATTGGTAGAGAAAGCCCATCAGGGAATCCTGGAGCTTGTCCGTCTGAAGCGTCGCATTAAGCCAAACTTGGCGATTCAGAATCACGATGGATAGCTCGTATTTGGAAGGATATCTTTTGATTTCCTCGTAAATCGTCGTTTTCAGATAAGCCTCCGGCAAGATCAGCGAATACATAAGCGCAGGATATTCGGGATCCATGTCCCTGATTTGAAATTGCTCTCTCAAAGGGTAGTTCCGCTTGTGCCAACGGTAACCGAACGACACCGCATCTTCTTCCCACACCGGCTCGTACATGTTGATCGCCTCCAGGAAAAGCTGTCTGTAAAACTGTATTAGCTTCACTTCATGCCTCCTCAACTAGGATGTCAGCTTGCATAACTGACGGCCGCCTCCTTGCTTGCGTCTGATTCGTTTCCTCATCTTCCTTTACTGTAAGGCGGAATTATTAAATCTTGTGCTTACTGAATATGAGACAGATATGTTTTTCGCTAACCGAATCGTACAGTTGTTAAGAAATTGTTTGGGCGTCGGACGAACGGGCTCAAACGCAAAAAAACCAAGGCGCATAAAGCGCCTTGGCGAGCCTCCGCGCAGCCTGGCTTAACAGCCCGGCTTATCGTCGCAGAGTAAGAAGGAAATATTCCGTTAACCATTTGCGAAACACGTTCGGCCACGCGTAGTTCTCGAACTCTTCCGGCCCGACCCAGCGGTAGCCGGTCCTGTCGGCCACGTATTGCTCCTCCAGCGCCGAGGCGCCCAGCACTTTGATTTTCCAGACGAGGTGGGTGAAAATATGCTGCGTCTCCCCGACGACCTCGCCGGATGCCGCCTTCACAAGGACGCCGTCTTCCGCAAGGGCCGCCTCCAGCAGCGCCGCCCCTTCCTCCGGCCGAGTCCACGCGTCCTCGTCCGGCGCTTCGATGTGCGGAAGCTCCCACATTTGCGCCAGCAGTCCCGTCTCGGGCCGCTGCCGAACGAGCACCTTGCCGGCGTACGCTCCGCTCCCCTCGATCAGGGCGGCCCAGCGGAGCACCGGTCTCGCCTTCTTGGCCTTCGTCTTCACCGGGAGCTCCCGCTCCTTGCCCTGAAGCCGACTCACGCATCTCGCGCCTACGGGACACTCCGGGCAGGACGGGGATTTCGGCGTGCACACCATGGCCCCCAGCTCCATCAGCGCCTGATTGAAGTCGGCGGCCTGCCCTTCCGGTATAAGCGACTGAGCCAGCTCTTCCATCCCGATCCGCGTCGCCGGGCGGGCGATGTCGTCCTCAAGGCAGAAGTATCGGGACAGCACCCTCATCACGTTGCCGTCCACGGCCGGTTCCGGCTGATCGTAAGCGATGCTGAGAATCGCGCCCGTCGTATACGGACCGACGCCTTTCAGCGCGGACACCTCCGCTTTGCTCCGGGGTACTTCTCCCCCGTAGCGCTCGGCCACCTCCCGCGCGGCCGCTTGCAAATTGCGCGCTCTGGAGTAGTAGCCCAATCCTTCCCAATGCTTCAGCACGTCGTCCTCCGGCGCCTCAGCCAGATGCCGAAGCGTCGGAAAACGGTCCACGAACCGGTTGAAATACGGAATGACCGTATCCACGCGAGTCTGCTGAAGCATGATTTCGGACACCCAAATGTAATAAGGATCCCGGCTTCTTCTCCAGGGCAGGTCGCGCCGCGCCTTGCGATACCACCGCAGCAAGCCTTCGCCGAAATACCGTTTATCGTCCGTTGCCGTCAACGCGATTTCCCCTCTTCCCTCTCGTTGCTGTCCGCTCCCGATGAAGCCGCGATGAACGCCGCCTGCTTGCGGAAGCGGCTTGGCGTCAATCCCGTATGCGCCTTGAACATTCTGGAGAAGTAATAGATTTGCATGCCGACTTGCCCGGCGACCGAGGATACGTTGCTGTCGGGCTTCAGAAGCAGGCTCTTGGCGATCTCCATCCGTCTGAGATTCACGTACTGAATCGGCGAATAGCCGAGAATCCCTTTGAAAAACACGATAAAATAATTCGGGTGCAAGTAGACCTGCCTGGCCATGTTCTCGACCGTTATGTTGTCCGCGAGATGCTCGTCGATGTACTTCAGCACCCTATCTATCTTCTGCAGATCGTCGGTGGGAGCCGTGTTGTCGATCAGCGAGAGACTGTCCAAATAATAGCTGATCAGCTCCAGCATCGCCGCCTTGATCTTAAGCTTGGAGGTCAGGCCGTTGCGCGCCAGCTCCTCGAACAGGCGGACGAAGAATCCCGATACCGCATCCTCGTCTTCCACCCGGATATGAAACGGAATCTGCAGCGCCCGGTACAAGTCCCGATCCTCATAGCTGCTGCGAAAATGGCACCATTGAAGCGTCGCCGACTCGCCTTGCTCCAGTACGATGCGATGCGGCATGCCCGCCAATAAAACAAACAGCTTGCCGTTCTCCAGCGGAATCTCCTTGTTCTGGGCGATCAGCTTGCCTTCGCCCGAAGATCTGACGAACAAGAAGCGATGGCAATCGTATACGGTGTCCTTGTCCTTCAGAACCGAAGCGTCCAGTACCGTTTCCGCCGCCGCGGCCACCTCGAGATTCATCTGTTCGAAATGCTTCATCATGATCGTGATATAATTCGTTCTCATCATCAATGCCCCATTATCCGGATAAAATTAAATTTCATCCCATTAACATTATTCCATTATACGTCACGAATAGCGAAGCGTAAATTACCATATCATAATCATCAACCCAATAAATAACAGCCCGGCAGAATGCGTTGCCGGACTGGTGTCGCTCATAGCTTTTCGATTAGGGCGGTAGCCGCCGCGAGCGCGCGTTCGTGCGTAATCGCGATATGCAGCCGATAATTCGGATCTTCCCATCCGAGACGCGCGATCGCGGCGGAAGACAGCCTGCACACGGGCTTGCCAAGCTCATCGGCGATCACCTCGATATCCTGGAAACCCACCGTTGCTCCGATCCCGCATCCCAACGCCTTCACGACCGCTTCCTTGGCGGCGAATCTGCCGCTGGCGTATTCCAACGCCCGCCGCGGCGGCAGGGCTTCCCAGGCCTTCCGCTCCGCAGGCGTCAGCACCCTGCCGATAAACCTAGACCCGCTGCGCCCCGCGAGAATGTTCGCCATCCGCGCCGTCTCCACGACATCCAGACCGATTCCGACAATCATGCCGTGCGGTCAGATTCCCGGAATCGGCTGGCGCTTATGCTGCGTGCGCAAGTAGCGCTGCTCGAGGTTTTCCCTGGCTTGCGGATCGATATCCTTGCCTTCCAGATAGGCGCTGTTGTCGTCGTAAGTGACCCCCAGCTCTCCCTCGTCGGTCTGGCCTTCCCACAGCCCTGCGGTCGGAGCCTTGTCGACGACGCTGGCGGGCACGCCGAGACGGCGGGCCAGCTCCCGGACTTGACGCTTGTTCAGCGTGCTCAGCGGGGTAATGTCGACGGCGCCGTCCCCCCACTTCGTGAAGAAGCCCGTAAGCGCCTCGGAAGCGTGGTCCGTGCCTACGACGAGCAGGTTCAGATCGAAGGCGAGCGCGTACTGCACGACCATTCTCGTACGGGCTTTGACGTTCCCCTTGCCGCCCCGGCTCATATGGCGGTGGATCTGCAGGGCTTTGAACGCGTGCTCCGTTTCAAGCGCGATCTCGTCGACCGCGTCCTCGATGTTCGTCTCCGCTTTATGCGTCAGCTTGAACGCTTCGGCCACTTCGTAGCTGTGATGAATGTCCTCTTGCTCGCCGTAAGGCTGGAACACGCCGAGCGTTATGTAGTCCTTGCCCGTCTCCCGCGACAATTCGTCCGTTGCGAGCTTGCACAGTCCGGTCGCCACCGCGCTGTCCACTCCGCCGCTGATCGCGATCAACAGCCCGGTCGCTCCGGCCTGCACGACGTAATCTTTCAAGAACTGGACTCTCCGCCTGATCTCTTCGTCGACGTCGATCGTCGGCTTAACGCCAAGCTTCTCGATAATCTCTTGCTGAAGCGTCGTCATCTTACGCCAACCTCCTTAATCGCAAAAAATATCCCGGCGGCTCGGGCGCGAGCGGCCTCTGCCTCCGGGAACGGCTTTCTTACCGGCAATAACGGTCGAAAGCATCGGTCAAATCGGCCGCGATCTCCGCCGCGCTGCGATTCTCGATCTGATGTCTCTCGATGAAGTGCACGAGTTCTCCGTCTTTCATCAGCGCGATCGAAGGAGAGGATGGCGGGTACGGCAGGAAATACTCCCGCGCTTTCGCCGTCGCTTCCTTGTCCTGGCCCGCGAACACCGTGAACAGATGATCGGGCACGGCGTCGTGCTTCAGCGCTTCGGCGACTCCCGGACGGCATTGTCCCGCGGCGCAGCCGCACACGGAGTTCACGACGACAAGCGCCGTGCCGGCAGCCCCGGGAAGGTTCTCTTCGACTTCCTCCGGAGTTCTCAGCTCCTGAATGCCGATCCGCGTCAAGTCGTCGCGCATCGGTTGAATCATATCCAGCATATATCTTTCGAAAGACATCGACATAATAAGGCGCCTCTCTTTCCCAACGAGAAATTGGCGGCATGCACGTTCCGCTGAGTTTCATTATACCGCGCCGCCGCAAGCTCCGTCAAAGCTCTTGGGCCTGCAAGCGGCCCCTGCTTCGATCGGCGCATCGCAATTGGCGCGACTCAGGGCTCGTCCAACACTTCCGGCACCGGGTAACCGGCGTCCTCGTCGGCGTCGATGGCCGAACCGGTGGAGTGCGTCGGATGCGAGAACGGCCGGGAAGAAGAGACCCCCTTCTCGAACAAATCGCGATTTTCGCTGGTCAGAAACCCGATATCCTTGTAAGGATGCACCCACTGCTCCCCCGCCATGACGGACGGGTCCGTCTCCGCGCTCCACCGTTCCAGGGGAGATTGCTCCGACTCGTAATCGTGGTCTCCGATCACGACGCCGTGCTCGTTCACGAACGGCTCCCTCGGCCCCCTGCCTTGGCGGAACTCCGGCCGGAACTCGATCTCGAACGGATCCAATTCCGGATCGTCGCGCCCCGGCGCGGGAATTGCTCCCGCGTAGGGCTTGTCCTTCCTCCCGTGGCCGCCCATGGTCAGGTCGAGGGACGGTTGGGACCGTCGAGTTTCTTGTCGAAGGCGGGGGATAGCGGAGAAGCTTTGCTCTTGCTGCGATCTTCGGCCGATCGTCCGGACTTCGACGATCCTTCGTTTCTGGGCATGGAAACATCCTCCTTGTCTGGTCGTTTCCTCCGTAGTGTAACCGAAACGGCAGCGGTTATCCGCTTGCGGCAAGCCTCAGCTTGCGGACTTCGCGAACGAGACGATGAAGGTCGTTCCTTCGCCGACCGTCGATTCCACGTGGATTTTGCCATGGTGACGCTCCACGATGCTCAAGCACAACGCCAGGCCGAGGCCGGTACCGTTCGTCTTCGTCGTGAAGAACGGCTCGAACAGCCGCTTCAGCTTCTCCTGAGGAATGCCGACGCCGTTGTCGCTGACGCGCAGCTGCACCGCGTCCGGAAGGTTCAGCGTCTCGATTCTCAGCACGCCCTTGTCGTTCATCGCCTCCATGCCGTTGCGGGACAAATTAAGCACAAGCTGCTTCATCTCTTTGCTGTTCATCGGAATCGGCTCCACACTGTCGTCCGTTCGCAGATCGATAATCTGTCCCCGCATGTTAGCGTCCGCCCAGATCAGAGGAAGGAGATCGCCCAACAGCTCGTTCAGGTTGGAAGGTTCCTTCTCGACGATGCGGTTCTGCGCCAGCGACAGAAAATCGTTGATGATCGCGTTCGTGCGGTCCAGCTCCTCCAACACGATGCGAAAATACGTTTTCTGCTCCGCCGGGCTGCGCTCGTTAAGCAGCTGCACGAATCCGCGAATCACCGCCAGCGGATTGCGGATCTCGTGCGTGATGCTCGCCGCCATCTGTCCGACCAGGCTCAGTCTCTCCATTCTGTCGACCTCGTCCTTCAGCCGATGAAGCTCGGTGACGTCGTGGCCGATGAACAGCACCCCGTCCGTTCCCTGGGAGGGCATGTCCTTGATCGAGCAGTAGATCGTATAGAACATACGGTCGTTCAGCCTGAGAATGTCCGTCAGCTTCTCTTCGCCCTGCAAAATCCTTTCCACGGGATCGTAGTCGAGCCTCGTGTCCAATCGTTCGAGAAGCAGCGAGAACTTCCTCTGCAGCAGATCGCTCCTCCCGAGCGGAGCGGCGAGGGTCAACGTCATATCGTTCACGTGGGTAATTTTTCCCTGGGTATCGAAAAACATGACCATAAGCGGCGAGTTGTCGATGAATTGCTGCAACCTGCGCATCTCTTTGCGATATTTCAACGATACGTCGCGCAGCTGCAGCTGGAGCTGGATTCTCTCGAAGCTCAATTCGATGAAATGCGCGCACAACACCGTCACGGCAACGAAGACGGATATGAAGGCGACCAGCACGCCCGCGATCTCGGGCAGGTCCAGCAACCTTCCCGGCATGCCGACAGTGTAGGCCGCCATCTGGAACAACGAGAGAGACAAGCATAAATATAGGATAACCTTAAGCTTTCCTCTGCGATGGCGGGAGCCGTACCCGGGAATCTTCGAGAACAGCAAGGGAACGTAAGCCGCCAGGAAACCGATAAACACGAAGTACTCCCAGCGGTAAGCGATCTCCCCAAGGTGCGTAAAGATATATATAACCAGCAGCCCGAAAGCGATCGGGACGCCGCCATAGATCGAACCGATCAGAAACGGAACGTGGCGCAGATCAAAATGGACTCCGTGGTTGTTCACCGTCGTAAAGTTCATGTTCAAGAGCATGGCCAGCCCGCAGCAAATTCCGATGAAAATGTGCGAGTAGCCGGTTCTCTCCGGCTTGTCGTACCAAACCATGAACATAAAAACGGGAAGAAATGCAATCAGGATCTGCAGCAACGATTCTTTCCACATCCAGCGAACCTCCCGTAGCGACGGATCGGCCTCTACCCATTCGTATCCATTCTTATCCATATTAATCGTAAAGACAATTTACTAGACGATTTTCTAGACGAATCACTTAGATTAAAGCACATCTCTCCATGGGTTACAATATAAGGTATTTAATTATATTAACATTTTCCCAATATTTTATGAACTTTCCTGACATGAAAATCCGATTTTGCGTTCGCCTTTTCCGATGATACACTTGAAGGATACCAACGCAAGTCAGGAGAACGAACATGAACTACGACGTGATCGTCATCGGCGGAGGCTCCGCCGGACTTATGGCCGCCATCGCCGCGAGCAAGCGGCGCGCGAGCGTCCTGCTTCTCGACAAAGGGGACAAGCTGGGGCGCAAGCTCGGCATATCCGGCGGCGGGAGATGCAACGTGACGAACAACAAGGATCTCGACGAGTTGATCCGGCACATCCCCGGCAACGGCCGGTTTCTGCACAGCTCCTTGGCCAATTTCAACAACAAGGACATTATCGCTTTTTTTGAAAGCTTGGGCATTCGGCTGAAAGAAGAAGACAATGGCCGCATGTTTCCCGTGACCGATAGAGCCAAGACGGTCGTGGACACTCTGGTCGGCCAAGTGCGCAAGCAAGGCGTCGACATCCGCGTGAACGCTCCCGTAGACACTGTGCTGTACGAAGGCGGACGAGTCGCGGGCGTGCGGCTGCGCTCGGGAGAGACGCTGGGCTGCCGCTCCGTCATCGTCGCATCGGGAGGCAAATCGGTGCCGCAGACAGGCTCTACAGGAGACGGCTACGCCTGGGCGGAGAAGGCGGGGCATACGATTACCGAGCTGTTCCCGACGGAGGTTCCGCTGACGTCCAACGAACCTTTTATCACGAGCAAGGAGCTTCAAGGGTTAAGCCTCAGAGATGTCGCTCTGTCGGTATGGAATGCGAAGGGCAAGCGGGTCGTCGAACACCGCGGGGACATGATCTTCACGCATTTCGGCCTGTCGGGCCCGATCGCGCTGCGGTGCAGCCAGTTCGTCGTCAAAGCGCTCAAGGCGTCGGGAACGGGCAACGTCGAAGTCGCGATCGACCTGATGCCGGACAAGAGTCCCGACGAGGTGTACAGCGAGACGCTGAAGCTCGCGGAGGTGGAGCCGAAGAAAGCCGTCAAGAACGTGCTGAAAGCCTGTCTCCCCGAGAAAATGATCCCCCCGCTGCTGCGCGGAGCCGAGCTGGCGGAGACGGTCACTTACGACAACTTGCCGCGCCAGGCGTGGAGCCGTCTCGCCGGACTGATCAAGCGGTTCCCGATCCGGGTGTACGGCACGCTGTCGATCGAGGACGCCTTCGTAACGGGGGGCGGCGTCAACTTGAAGGAGATCGACCCGAAGACGATGGAATCGAAGCTGATGAAGGGGCTGTACTTCTGCGGAGAGGTGCTGGACATCCACGGCTACACGGGCGGCTACAACATTACGGCGGCTTTCTCGACCGGGTATACGGCGGGGATGCATGCGGCCGAAAGCTAGAAAAGGGACGCTCCAAGGCCATAGTCGGCCCTGGCATCCCCTTTTTTTTATTTGGTGCCCGTAAACGTAATCCCCTGCACGAAAAAGCGGTTAAAGAAAATGTAAATGAGCAGCGCCGGAATCGTCATGATGACCGACGCCGCCATAATGTAGTTCCAGAAGCTGATGTACTGGCCTTTGAACGTATTCAGTCCGACCGACAAAGTGAACATCGATTTGTCCGACATCAGCATAAGCGGCTTCAAAAACTCGTTCCACGCGCCCATGAAGATAAAGATCGTCTGCGCGGCCAGAGCGGGCTTGGCAAGCGGCAGAACGACGCGGAAGAACAGGCCGAGCTTGCCGAGGCCGTCCAGCTCGGACGCCTCCTCCAGCTCCTTTGGAAAGTTAATGAAAAATTGGCGCATCATGAAAATGTACGTCGCCTGGGCGGCCATAGGAACGATAATCGCCTGATAGCTGTTGAGCCAGCCCAATTCCTTGATGATCAGGTAGCTCGGAATAATCGTCAGCTGCCCCGGTATCATGATCATGGCCAGGATGCTGTAGAACATCAGCGAGCTTCCGGGAAAACGGATTCTGGCGAGCGCATATCCCGCCATGGAATTGAACAGCAGGTTAAACCCCGTAACCGACAGCGCGATGAACGCACTGTTCAGAAACCACCGCCCGAACAGCGGCTCTTGCCGGAAAATCGTCCGATAATTGTCCAAGGTCGCATGCTTCGGAATGAGATGCATGCCCCCGGACACGATCTCCGGCAGCGACTTGAACGACGCGGACAGCGCCCACAGAAACGGAATGAACGTGATCAGCGCGTAAACGCCCAGCAGGACGTAGAACGCCGGCTTGAAGCGGTCGATCGAACGCATCGCGATCCTCCTCCCTAATTCAGCTTCTCTTCCTTGAATAACAGCCTCTGCACGAGAGTGATGAGCATGATGACGACCGCGAGCAGAAACGCCAGCGCGGAAGCGTATCCCATGTCCAGATTTTTGAACGCGTATTGATAGATCAGCAGCACCATCGTCAGCGTCGCGTTGTTCGGCCCCCCGGACCCCGCGGAGAAAATGTAGGATTGGTCGAACAGTTGGAACGTTCCGATAATCCCCATGACGATGACGTAGAAGGTGACGGGTTTAAGCTGCGGCAATGTAATGCTCCGGAACTTCTGCCACGCGTTCGCCCCATCGATGTCCGCCGCCTCGTACAGGTTGCGGGGAATGTCTTGAAGCGCGGCCAGATAGATGACCATGAACAGCGGCGCGGTCGACCAGACGTTCATGATCATGATTCCTAGCAGCGCAACGGACGGGTCTCCGAGCCAATTGTAAGTCGGCAGCCCGACCAGCTCTAACAAATAATTCAGCAGACCGTTGCTGTTGTAGATCCACATGAAGATCAGCACGAGCACGGCCGAAGACGTTACCGTCGGCAAATAGAACGCGATGCGAAAAAAATTGCGGTAACGAAGCTGCATATTGAGGATCGAGGCCAGCGCCAATGCCAGCACCGTCTGGGAGGGAACGACGATCAGCGCGTACTTGGCCGTGTTCCTAAGCGCGATCCACAGGCGCGGATCGTCGATCATCCGCTCGAAATTGGCGGAGCCCGCGAATTTGTAGCTGACCGTTCCGAGCAGATTTACTTTATGAAGCGACAGGAAAATGGCGTAAGCGATCGGCAGCAGCAGGAAGCAGCCGAGAATGACGATGACGGGGGACATGAACGAATAACCCGATAGGGCGTCCCTGAATTTCGTTTTCGAATGCGACTTGGCCATTGTGAAATGCTCCTTTCGGCCGTTCCCGGTCGGGGCGTGAAACGACTAAAGCCGGATAAGGATGCGCGGCTTCACTCGTTTCACGCCAACGCGCGCGGCAATGCAGGGCAGCGCGGCGTCCTCCCCTTGCCTGACGCCGCGTTGTCCGCTTCGCGTTCGGGCTGCTTTATTGGCCCGCCTTGATTTCTTGGTTCGCCGTCTCCTGCGCCTTGGCGAGCGCTTCGGTCAGCGTCGACCCGCCCGTGTAGGCGGCGATGAACTGGTTGTTGAAGTTGTTCATGATCGTAGGCAGCGTTGAACCCGCTTGCCATGCCGTGGCGTAGGACGATCCGGCTACGAGCGCTCCGCGCAGGGCGTCCTTGTCATAGCCAAGCTCGGCGGCGACCGATTTGCGCGTCGGCAGGGCGAAGCCTTTGCTCGTCCACGTCTTCATGCCTTCCTTGCCGGTCAAGTACGAGATCAGCTTCCATGCCGCTTCTTTTTTGGCGGAACTTTTATTCATGACGTACGCAACTGTAAAGGCCATCGTCCCCTTTTTCCCGTTCACCGTCGGAACCTCGGCCGTTCCGAAGTCGACGTCCGGGAAGTTGCTCTGAATGAATGGAATCGCCCAGTTGCCCTCGAGAACCATTGCCGCTTTTTGCTGGCCGAACATTTCGCCGCCCCAGCCGGAACCGACGTCGGAAGGCTGCCCCGCCGTTTGCGCCTTAAGATGCTGGTCGACGACGAGAGCGAGCCCCTTCTCTCCTTCGGGCGTAGCGAACGCCGCCAAGCTTTGATCGTCGACGAGCTTGCCGCCGAACGCTTCGATCATGAACATCTGGCGAGCCAGCTCCGGCGCTTGACCGAGGCCGTAAACCTCGACCTTGCTGCCGTTCTTTTTCGTGAGCTTTTCGGAAATGTCCAGCAGTTCGTCCCAAGTGGCCGGGGGAGCCGAGACGCCCGCGTCGGCAAACATTTTTTTGTTGTAGAACAGCGCCAGCGTGGACGTGTCCTTCGGGAAGCCGTAGATTTGGCCGTCGCCTCCCTTGAACGCGTTCACAGTCGGGCCTTCGAAGTCGTCCAGATCGAACTCCGGGGTAACGTAGCCGTCAAGCGGCTCAAGAACGTCTCTCTCGATCAACGCGGGCGCTTCGAACGCGTCCAGGTAGAAGACGTCGGGCGCCTCGTTGCCGATCAGGCGGGTTTTGATCACGTCCATGTATTGGTCCGCGATCACTTCGTACTTGACCTTGACGTCGGGATTTTTCGCTTGGAATTCATCCAGCACTTGCTGCAGCAGCTGCTGTTCCTCCGGAGTAGAGCCCCAGCCCGCCAACGTGACTTCGACAGGGTCCTGCGCCGGAGCGGAAGACTCTGGCGCGCTTGAGGATGAGGATGGAGACGAGGACGGAGAAGCGCTTTCAGCGCCGTTCGAGCCGTTCCCGCAAGCGGAGACGACCAAGGAAAGAGCCAGCATCGAGGCAAGCGTAATCGACATTCTTTGTTTCATAGTAACCTTCCTCCCTTTTATATGCATGTATCTATAATCAAACGGGCCGAGGAAAATCGCGGCGAACGATGGACGAGACGCCGGGCCGGCGGTACCTTCCGGCCTGGTTCTCCGCGATTCGCGCAGCCCGCTCAATCCTTGCGAACGCGGGATCAGTCCGCGATCTCGACGGTGCAGCCGCTGCTATTGTCCAGCACCTCAAGCTGCACGCCGGTTGCGTCGTCCTTTCGTCTCAGCTCGACCGATATGCGTCCCCCGGCCACCGGCAAATCCTTTACGGTCAACCTGCGTATGCTCTCTGGAAGGAACGGCGACAGCGTAAGCTTGCGATTGAGCGCGTCCGACCGCAAGCCTAGCATCGTCTGGACGATCGCGATCGAGGTGCCCGCCGCCCAAGCCTGCGGCGAGCAGGCCACCGGATAAGAAACCGGATAACCGATCGAATCGTCGTAGCCGCAGAACAGCTCCGGCAGTCGGGTGTACTCGAAATGCTCGGCGGCCTTCAGCAGGCCGGATACGACGACGGACGCCTCATCCTTCAGCCCCAGACGGCTCATGCCGAGCAGAATCATGGAGTTGTCATGCGGCCAGACGCTGCCGTCGTGGTAGCTCATTGGGTTGTAGCCCGTAGAGCCGGTCGACATCGTCCGAATGCCGTATCCCCCGAACATGTCCGGCGCCGTCAGCCTTTGCGAGACGAGTCGGGCTCTCTCCTCCGATACGATGCCGCTCATAAGCAGATGCCCCGGATTGGAGGTGACGGAGCGCACCCGGTTTTTGTCCGCATCCAGCGCGATAGCGTAAAACCGCTCTTCCGGCATCCAGAACGCGTCGTCAAGCGCCCGCTTCATCCGCTCGGCTTCCTCTCTCAGTCTGCGGGCCGTCTCTTCGCGGCCTAAACGTTCGAGAACGGGCGCAAGCCTCGTTTTCGCTTGGTACACATACCCCTGTACTTCGATCAGCGCGATCGGGGCCTTCGCGAATTCTCCGTCCGCATGGACGACCGAATCGGCGGAATCCTTCCACCCTTGGTTGGCGATTCCTTTGGACGATTCCTGATAGTATTCGACCCAACCGTCGCGATCCCGGTCTCCGTAGCCGTCGATCCACTCCAGCGCTCTTTGGATATTCGGCATGAGCCGTTCGATGACGGACATGTCCCCGGTCCAATGCGCGTATTCCGCGGCGAGAAGAATGAACAAAGGCGTCGAGTCGATGCTCCCGTAGTACGGCGCGAACGGCACTTGTCCCGAGCGGGCAAGCTCGCCGCTGCGCAGCTCATGCATGACTTTGCCTGGCTGTTCGTCCTTCCACGGATTAACCTCCGTGCCTTGGTAGTCCGCCATCATTTCGAGCGTTCCCCTGGCGATGTCCGGATTCAGCGGCAGCATCTGCAATGCCGCGATCAAGCTGTCCCGTCCGAAAGGGACCGCGTACCAAGGCAGTCCCGCCACCGGGAACAACCCTTTCCCGAAGTCGGTCAGCAGCACGCGAAGGTCCTGCACGCCCCGATCGAACAGACGATTAAGCACCTTTGAATCGCTTTCGACTTTCATGACGCCTTCGTTCCATTTTCCGTAAGCCGCTTGCAGTTCGGCCAAAGCGGCTTCGCTCGCGATCGCTTCCGAACGGCTCTCTCCTGCCGACGGAACGACGGTAACGGCGATCCGTTTCGTCTCCTTCGGCCGCAAACCGATGCGGAAGACGGCTTCGCCTTGCTCGCTGACCGAATCCGCTTCTGCGTCCCAGGAGACAACCGTGCTCCTCCGAATTCCATCGGCGCCCTCGTACGCCGCATGCCACGAAGTCGGAGAGGCGCCGCGCTCCTTCACTTGCCCGAGCCGGTCGGAGGGCTGGAAGCCGCGGACGAGGAACATATCCTTGAAATCCGCGTCGAACAGCAATCCCAGCTCGAAATGCAGCGCCTTCGTCGAAAAGTTCGTCAGGATGACGTTCTCGTATAAAACGTCGTCATAGATGAACCTCTCCCGGATCAACTCGACCGATTCCCGCCACAGCTTAACTTCGCCGTTCGTCTCCTCGTGCTCGTTCGTCAGCCGGATGCGGGCAACGTAGTTTTCATCGGCGGCGGACGAAAGCAGCAGCGGCCTTCTGCCGTTCAGAGTCAGCTCCATTCTGCTGAGGAACCGGGTATCTTTCATATATAGACCGTCTTGGGCATCGCTTCCCGGAACGTCTCCGCGAATGTCCGTCATCAGAAAAAGGTCGTTATGCTTGATCACTCTGTAGTTCATTTTTTCCCCATCCCGTGTTTATATAGTCGATCCGAAACGTTTCGGATTTTAACGAAAAAAAACTTTCCCGATCCCCGGTTTCGAGAACCGAAGCAGCGTCTCCCCTTACACCGCTTAGAGACGCCGCGTGCTTTCTCTGACGATTAGTTGATTGCCGAGCAGAATTTTGCGATTATCCGTCCGCTCCTCCAGCATGTCGATCAGCAATTGCGCCGCTTGATAACCTAACTCGTATTTATCCTGCCGAATCGTCGTAAGCTTGGGCGAGCAATAAGACGCGATCGTAATGTCGTCGAATCCGATGACGGACATGTCCTCCGGCACTCTAAGCCCTACTTTCTCAAGCGTCCTCATCGCTCCCAGCGCCATCAGGTCGCTGGCGCAGAACACCGCCGTCACGTCCGGATTGCGGATCAGGATCTGGTACATGGCTTCCGCTCCGCCGTCTTCCGAGAACGCTCCGTCGTAGACCAGCGCCGGATCGGCGGCCAGCCCGGACTGCTCGAGCGCTTCCTTATAGCCGGAATAACGGTCCTGGCTGACGGAAGCCTGGTTATGCCCGTTGATCATGGCGATCCGTCGGTGACCGTACTCGAGCAAATGCCGGACCGCCATCGCCGCGCCGATTTTGCTGTCGGAAGCGACGTGCGCCACGTTCGCTCCGGTTATCGGAATGTCGATCAGGACGCACGGAAAGGAATTTTGTTCGACAACTTCGTGCAGGTACGGATCGTCCAGCCGCAAGCCCGACAGGATCGCGCCCTCCACGTTCCTCTCCTTGCACAGCGACGCGTAGGATTTTTCCACTTGCTTGGACGGGTTCGTGCTGAACAGCAGCAGATCGTAATTCAGCTCGCCGGCCCTGTCGTTAATGCCGCAGAGCACCTCGTACGCGAACGCATCCTTGGCCCCCGCACGGTTAATGTCCGAGATAATGAGGCCGATCGTGCGCGTCTTCTTCGACACCAGGCTTCTGGCTACGGCATTGGGACTGTAGGACAGATCGGCGGCGACTTGCTTGATCTTCCTCCGCGTTTCCTCGTTCACGTCATCGTATCCGTTCAGCGCCCGGGATACCGTCGTAACCGATACGCCGGCTTTTCTAGCGATATCTTTGATCGTTGCCATTCCGCAGACACCTTCCCAAAACGTTTCGGATCAAGTATAAAACAAAAAGCGCCGCGTTTGCAAGCGCTTTTTGTTTTCCGTCATTCGTCACGTCGTCTCGAAGCGGTCGTACGTACCGTCGTCGGTCAGATAGCCCTGATCGTCCTTGGCGTCCTCTTCCGCGCTTTGGCGATAACCGTCGACCCAATCCTCGTTCACCGTATGCGCGGGAATCGGGATATCGTCCATCCCGTACGCGAAATCGGTAACGACGACCGCCTCCGCCGGCGCGTGCTCCAGCAGATGGCCCGAATAGCATTGCACGATCTCCAGGGCCGAAGTCAGATCCTCGTTCTGCACGTGAATGTGCAGCCTTCCTCCCTCATGAAGTTGCGGCTCGTAGCCCAACTCGTCCAGCGTATCGGCGGCCAGCCGGGCCTGGGAATCTTCCGGAAATTGAAACAGCAGCGCGGCATGATTCATTCGCGTTCATCCTCCTCGTTCGTAATCTCGTCGCTTCCGGTTAGGTTATCCCAGATTATGGGCCGCTTATTCCTTTTGGCGGCGCGACGCCGCGAACGAGATCAGAATGTCGTTCGCCGCTCTAAGCCAGTAATATCCGGTCGCCGGAACGGCGGCGACCGCGATCCAGGCGATGCCTCCGAACGCCAGTCCGATTCGGACGCCGATCAGAAGCGCCCACAGCAGAACCAGAGGCATCGCCAGCCATGCCGTCGCTTTGCGGGAAGCCTCGGCCTCCGCTTGGTCGGACCAGACGAACAGCGAGAGATACGGCTCGGATAACCACTGCCTCCAATAGCGCCGCAGCGTCGCCACTACGAGGAACGGGAGACCGAGCCAGACGACGACCGCAAAGGGGATCGGCGGCAAGACGAGCGCGGCCGCTCCTACTCCCAGAGTGTAGACCAACTGCATCACCAGATCCGGACGGCGCAGCACCGACTTCATCCAGCTGTCCGCCAATCGGTCCGCGACGTTGTCCCGGTGCGGGAGAAGCGGCTGGGAGCGCGCGAACAGAATCGGCTTGCGCTGCCTCGGGAGCGGCTTTTTCTCCATCGTATCCATCAGGACCCAGCTTACGAGAGACGCGTAGCTTTCGTTTTCCACCGTGATTTCGTGCAGCAGCGTTCCCTTCTTGCGCATCCGCCAGAGCAGAAGGACGATAGCCGCAGCGAAGAATGCCGCCCCGGACAGAAGCGCGCTGCCCGGGCTATCCGCTCCCTTCTCCGCCAGCGCGGCCGCGCCGAGAACGAATGCTGCTCCGGACGGCAGAATGGCCGCCCATCTGCGCCACCCTTTCCAGCTTAGCGAGACGCGGTCCCGCAGCATTGCCCAGAACAGCCCAGCAGCTGCGTAATAGGCGGCGAGAGCGGTCTGGGAATCGGCAGACATTCCGAACACGGGCAGCAGCACCGGGGACAGCGTCAGGACAGCAGCGGACGTGACGAGCAATCTTGCCGCTCCTCCGTACGCGAAGCCCATCGCCGCGAAGCTCCGTCTCCAGCGGGGATTGCGATGAAGGAACAAGCCGTCTCCGCTTTCGGCGAACGTCCGGTATTTCCCCGCAAGCTGCGTCAAGGCGAGCGCCAGCAGGATCGGATACAGCGGAAACTCCGCCAGCCCCGGGGGAGGCTCTCGCATGAAATCCCTGTAAGTTCCGACGGCGATGAAAGCTCCCGGAAGCACGATGTAGAGACATACCGTCCAGTCCAGCACGGTTCTCCAGCACTTCCAGATCGTCGTCCAGAAGGCGGCCGTCCGAGCCGCGAACAGCCTTGGCGGAGTGAAGCTTCCGACGGAACGGGATGGACCGGGACGATTCGCTGCCGAATCGGACTGCGTCATGCTTCCACCTCGTCGTCACGCGCAGTAAGTCGATGGAAGCAGTCGAATAACCGGGCGTCCGGCCCGAAGCCCGCCTGCTTGGAAATCTCCTCCAGCGTGCCCGATGCCGCCGCTCCCCCCTCGCTTACGAGCACGAACCGGTCGCACATCCTTTCCGCCGAATCCAGGACATGCGTCGTCATGAGCACGGCCGCTCCCCGGCTCCTCTCCTCCTCCAGCGCGTCGATCAGCTCCAGCACCGCGCCCGGATCCAGCCCGATGAACGGCTCGTCTACCAGGTACAAGTCGGGCTTCAGCAGGAAGGCGACGATCAGCATCGTTTTCTGCTGCATGCCTTTGGAGAACTTCACCGGGTAATGATGCCGGAATCCGCTCAAGCGGAAGCGGCGCAGCAGCTTGTCCGCCCGTTCGCTCAGCTCGTCCTCCGACAAACCGGCGGAAGCGGCGGCGAGCACGAGATGCTCCCATAGCGTCAGTCTCTCGTATACGATCGGCTGCTCGGGAATATACGCGATGGCCGAGTGGAGGCCTTCGCCGGCATTGCCTTCCTCTTCCCCTCGCCAATACACCTTCGCCCGCCAATGGGGCAACTGGCCGAGCAGTCCCTTCATCAGCGTGCTCTTTCCCGCGCCGTTCGGGCCGATCAAGCCGACCCTCTCGCCGGAACGCACGTCGAGAACGATATTCCGGACGATCGGATGTCCCGATTCGTAGCCGGCCTCTTCGATGACCGCCCTCAGCAGAGAGGGACTTCCTTGCTGGCTCTCCTCGTCCCCCTTGTTCGTCTCGTCCGCCGCATTCACGAGAGTTGCCTTGTCCGCCATGTTCGCCATGTTCACCTCGTTCGTCATGTTCGCCTCGTTCGTCATGTTCGCCTCGTTCGTCATGTTCGCATCGTTCGTCATGTTCGCCTCGTTCGTCATGTTCGCATCGTTCGTCATGTTCGCCGCCTCGTCCGTAGCCAACAGTTCTCCTCCGCTTCGGTTCGTTCGTATATTTATATGTACAAGCTATATACAATACGAATTTCGCAGCCCGGAAGTTTCCCGGGCAACGCCAAGAGAGCCTTCTCCCGTTTACCGGCCGGGAATTGCGAAGGCTCTCGAAGGAAAGGGAGGCATCCCTTGCCCTAACTTTTATTCTATCCGATTACACTAGTTTCGGAAAGCATACAGCGCATGGTTGATGCCCGCAGTCTGTCCGTACACCTGGCGGTAGATCTCGAACAGCTGCGCGTAGCGGGCGCTGGCCTCCTGGTCGGGACGATAGGTGCGAGCGTGCTTAACGAACGTTTCTCCGCAGGCGTCCAGCGACGGGAACCAGCCGCAGCCGACCGCGGCCAGCATCGCCGCGCCGAGTCCGGGTCCCTGCTCGTTCTCGAGCGCGACCACGTCGGCTTGGAAAATGTCGGCCTGCATCTGCAGCCAGAGCGGATTTTTCGCTCCGCCGCCGATCGAGACGACTTTATCGACCTGTTTGCCCGCGGCGCGGAACATCTCGATCGATTCGTTCAGGGAGAACGTAATGCCCTCCATGACCGCCCGGGCGAAATGCGTTCGCGTATGGCTTCCGTCCACGCCGACGAAGCTGCCGCGGATTTGCGCGTCCGCATGCGGCGTCCGTTCTCCTACGATATAAGGCGTGAACAGCAAGCCGTTAGAGCCGGCCGGAATGTCCTCCGCGCCTTGCAGCAGCGCGTCGTACGTCTCGCCCTTGGCGAACGTGTTGCGGAACCAGCTGAGCGAATAGCCCGCGGCGAGCGTAACGCCCATCGCGTAGAAGGCGTCCGGCTTGCCGTGGTTAAAGAAATGAACCTTCCCGCGGTAGTCGGCGGAAGCATCCTCTTCGTACGTCAGGACGACGCCCGACGTCCCGATGCTGCACAGCGTCAGGCCGGGCGACAGAATGCCCGCTCCGATCGCTCCGCAGGCGTTGTCCGCGCCTCCCGCGAACACCTTCGTCTCCTGCCGCAGTCCGGTCGCGCTCGCCGCTTCGGCGGTCAGCCCGCCGACAAGCGCTCCCGCTTCGACGAGCGGCGGGCAGAAGCCCGCCGGAATCGCGAACGCGCCCAGCACGTCCGCGCTCCAGTCGCGACCCGCGACGTCAAGCATTAGCGTTCCCGCCGCGTCCGACAAGTCCATATGCTTCTCGCCGGCAAGGCGCAGCCGCACATAGTCCTTCGGCAGCAGGAAGCCGGCTGCCTTTGCGAAGGATTCCGGCTCATACCGCTTGACCCAGAGAATCTTGGGCAGCGTGAATCCTTCCAACGCGGGATTGCGGGTAACGGACAGCAGCTTGTCGCCCAGTGTCCGTTCGATCTCGCGGCATTGCTCGGTCGTGCGCGTATCGTTCCACAGAATCGCCCTGCGCACCGGCTTGCCGTCCGCGTCAAGCAGGACGAGTCCGTGCATTTGCCCGGAGAAGCTGATCCCCTCGACGTCTTCCGGGCTTACGGAGGAGCCGTCGATCAGCTCGCGCAGAGCGGCCGTCGTTCCCGTCACCCAATCCTCGGGGTCCTGTTCGCTCCACCCGGCTTTATCGTGATAGAGCGGATATTCCCGGGTCGCTTCGGCATGCACGACGCCGTCCTGACCGACGAGCAGCGTCTTGACCGCGCTCGTTCCCAAATCTACGCCAATGACATATTTCATGGAGAGGTCTCCTTCTTATACGCCGAAAATGACGTCGTTCAGGTTCGCTTTGATCTGCTCCAGACGAGCGGATTCGTTGCGAATCGGCTTCGCTTGCAGCGCGTACGCTTCCAGCGACTTCAGCGTTGCTTTGCCGGATACGATGTCGGCGCCGATGCCTTCGCCGAAGCTGCTGTAACGCTTGGACACGATGTCGTCGATCACGCGCTCCTCGATCAGCTTGGCGGCCGCTTTCAGGCCGCGGGCGTAAGTGTCCATACCAGCAATGTGGGCAAGGAACAAATCCTCGTCCTCGAAGGACGAACGGCGTACCTTCGCGTCGAAGTTGACGCCGCCGCGGCCTAGACCGTCGTTCTTCAAAATTTCGTACATCGCCAGCGTCGTGGAGACAAGATCGGTCGGGAACTCGTCGGTATCCCAGCCCAGCAGCAAGTCGCCTTGATTGGCGTCGATGGAGCCGAGCATGCCGTTGATGCGCGCCACGCGGAGCTCGTGCTCGAACGTATGGCCCGCCAGCGTCGCATGGTTGGCTTCGATGTTCAGCTTAAAGCTGTCTTTCAGGCCGTAGGTTTGCAAGAACGCGATCGCCGTAGCCGCGTCGAAATCGTACTGATGCTTGGACGGCTCCTTCGGCTTAGGCTCGATCAGGAATTGGGCGTCGAAGCCGATCTCCTTCGCGTAATCTACCGCCATATGGAGGAAGCGGGCCAGATTGTCGAGCTCCAGCTTCATGTCCGTGTTCAGCAGCGATTCGTAGCCTTCGCGGCCGCCCCAGAAGACGTAGTTCTCGGCTCCGAGCTCTTTGCCGACCTCGAGCCCTTTCTTCAGCGTTGCCGCCGCGTACGCGAACACTTCCGCGTTGTTCGTCGTGCTGGCGCCGTGAACGTACCGAGGGTTCGTGAACAGGTTGACCGTGTTCCAGAGCAGCTTCTTGCCGGTCGACTTCTGATAGTCTTTCAGCATGGCGACGATGACGTCGAGGTTTTTGTTCGTCTCGGCCAGCGTTGCGCCCTCCGGAGCGATGTCCACGTCGTGGAAAGCGTAGAACGGTACGTTCAGCTTCTCCAACAGCTCGAAGTTGGCTTCGACGCGGGCTTTCGCCTTGTCCAGCGGGGCAAGCGAATCCCAGCTCCGAACCGCCGTGCCGGCGCCGAACGGGTCGCCGCCGTTGGCGTTGAACGTGTGCCAATAAGCGACGGCGAAGCGCAGATGCTCCTCCATCGTTTTGCCGAACACGACTTCTTGCGGGTTGTAGTGGCGGAACGCGAACGGATTTTTCGAATCGCGTCCTTCGTACTGGATCTTGGGAACGTTAGGGAATTTGCTCATAACGGATGTTAGCCTCCTTGAAAGCGGTATCAGTTTATAAATCTGATATCAGCATATCACCTCTAACTTAGTTTGTCTATTCAATAAACTAAGTTTAAGGTTGACAGGACCCCTGACATTGGATAGCTACAGGGGCCCCACAAATAAAGGTAGGTATCGGAAGAACCGGCTGAGTTCAAGATTCGCTGTCGAGTCAGCTCCCTGAATCGCTCCGTGATCAAAATTGGACTTTTTGAACAATCTCTTTAAACGCGCTGAAGGTTTTTTGTAGCCGCCTGTTCCCTCATGCTTTGAATATGCTGCAGCGCAAGTAAGATCTTCATCACGGTTTTGTATTCTGGAAGAACTTTACCACTCTCTACTCGGGCAATAACAGGCTGTGAGAGACCCGTGATTTCTGCGAGTTGGACCTGGGTAATGCCGAGTTGTTTTCGCAGTACCACGCATCTGTTAACCGCCTTAGCAGTCTCTTCAATCGCTTGTTTTTCAATATCGTTCATAAATCAATCCTCAATGTTGTCAGGTTAAGGTTAAAATTTGTCGCCCCCCCCCCCCGGTCCTGGCGAATAGGTTGAGCTTTGACGGGACCGAGACTGCGGGGCTGAGGCCAAAAAAGTGCCTCGGCACTGCCCAAGCCGCGCGGCTAAGGCCAAGAAAGTGCCTCGGCGCCCCCC